>DAOWCM010000093.1 GCA_030639555.1 Candidatus Eiseniibacteriota bacterium
AGCTCAGGCTCCGCGTCCAGCAGGTACGCCAGCTCCCGGCTCACGGCCGCGCAGTCCCCGAGACTGACGCCCCGTTCGCCGTCGATGTAGAAGCGGAAGACCCTTCGCCCGTGCTCAACGACCTCGTCCACGTCCACCAGAACGAAGCCCATCCCCTCGACGAGACCCCGGGAGAGTCCGTAGAGCTTCTCGTCCATCCGTTCCATCTAGAGTCCCCGCACAGGCCCCTGATACGACAAAAGCGGGCCCCCTGCCCACTTCCCGATGACAAGGTAGCACGCCCCTACATGCGACGCAAGGGAAAACGTGCGGGAATCCGCACGCCCGTGCGCTCGAGACAGCGATGTGCCAGACGCCAGCTAGTAGACGAGCTCGGCCAGGACCGCCCCGACCTCCCGCAGGCTCTCGGGGCTGCACTTGTCCGGCGTGTCCTCGATGGTGTGCCAGTAGGTGTAGTCGAAGTCGATTATCAGCGCCGCCGGGACGCCTGCCCTGATGAGAGGTACGTGGTCGTCGAACATCGCCGTGCCCGACTCCTCGGTGAAGCTCGTCGCGCCGACGCGCTCGGCCGCCTCCCAGATCCTCCTCACCACCGAAGGACAGGCGCTCATCGAGTTCGGCTCCACGGGGATGGTCAGGTCGCTGTCCCCGATCATGTCCACCACCACTGCGTAGACGGGCGCGTAGTCGCCCATCCGGCTGGCGAAGTAAGTCGACCCGACGCAGAAGTCGTCGAAACCGCCCCCCTTCCCCCCATCCTCTCCATCGAAGAAAACCAGGTCGACGCCCACGTCAGGCTTGCGATCGGACATCATTGCCGCAAGCCCCAGCAGCACCGCGACGCCGGACGCCCCGTCGTTTGCCCCCAGGATCGGGGTCGCGCGATTGGACTCGTCGGGGTCCCGCTCGGCGATCCACCTCGTGTCCCAGTGGGCCCCGAACAGCACCCTCTCGCGCGCGTCCATCCGGAAGGACGCGATGACATTCGAGAGGACGACCTCGTTGCCCTCGGTATCGAGCGCAGTGAACCGCTGGACGGACACCTCGTCCGCGTAACCCTGCAGGACACCGACGAGCCATTCTCGCATGGCCTCGTGCGCGTCGCTCCCCGGAGGCCTCGGTCCGAACTCACACTGCTTCTCGAGAAACGAGAAGGCCAGCTCCCCGCTGTAGGTGGGACTGCCGCAGCCACCCGTCACGCCCGCGCCGGCAAGAACCGCCAGCAGGGCGATGGCAGCGCCGCGTCGCAGGACGGCATCGCGCAGGGTCATTAGAACTTGAACTCCGCTGAAAGGTGTACGCCTATCGTCCGGCGCGTCTGGTCGCGCTTCTCGTCCCGTTTCTGAGAGAAGCTGATCTGGAGTCCGCCCGACACGCTCCTCGAGAAGCTGTAGGTCAAGTCCGTCGTCACAGAGAAGTCGCGGGTGGAGGACGTCGGGTCTACCTGAAGCAGCCCTTGCTCATCCCGCGCCGTCCTCGACACCCTCGATGAGCTGCGGAGAGTCAGCGACGTGTCCAGGTTGCTCTGAAACTTGAGCTTCTGGCCGAAGAACGGCAGCTTGAGGCCCTGGGGCGCCGAGAACCGGTAGTTGAGACTCAGGCTCATGGACCCGGTCTGGTCCTCGGTGACCGAGCCGGCTCCAGTGAGGCTGTAGTTCGTCGTCTTCCTCTTGTCCCACGAGAAACTACCCGTCACGCCGTTCTTGAAGGTGGTGTCCACCGAGACTATCGGATTCATGGCGAGCGCCTTGGAGCGCGCCTTTGGCTCGTCGGCCGGACCCGAGTGGGACCGCTTGTACTCGATGCCGCTCCTCGCGCGGACGCTCGAGCATACTCTGGAGAGGGCACCCAGCTTCTCAATTCCATTCCACGACAGAGAGCCCTTACTGCTTTCGCTCATGGAACCGGTCTCGGTCGTCAGGGTCACCGAATCCGAGAGAGCGTTCTTGTACCAGCGTCCTCCCGTGGTCCTCTTGTAGGAACCCTTGAGACGCACCTGGCTCGTCAGCTTCAGGCCCGAGTCCAGTGACAGCGTGTGCTCTTCCGTGCGGTCGTCGGCCTCCTCGCCTTTCGACAGCCCCAGACGATAGCTCCAGCCCGGGAGCTCCTTCCAAGTGATCCGGTCGTAGCGCGAACTCGTCTTGATGGAATAGCGCGCGTCGATCGCATCAGTGTTGCGGATCAGCGTCAGCACCGGCTGCACAAAATCCCGAAACCGGGGTCCCTCGGGCTCCTCCTCGGTCGCGCCGCCTGCCCCTTCTCCCTCTTCTTCACCACGACTGCCATCCGCCCCGGCGCCCCCACCACCCGCGCCATCCGCCCCGTCTTCCTCACCGCCCGCTTCATCCGCGCCGGCGCCTTCTCCGGCAGTCTGTTCCTCCCCCGCACCTTCCGCTCCAGAGTCTCGCTCGCGCGCGTCGGGGGTTCTATCACGGGCGCCTCGGTCACCGCTCTCCCGTCTGCCTCTCGGAGCGCGGCCGCGCGGGGACGACGGCGACCCGAGCAGTTTCTTGATGTCGAAGCTCGCCCGCACGTCATGACTGCTCTGCGCGCGGACACTCCTGATTCCGGCGGGATCGCCCGGGCGACGCACCTGGGGCCCGTGGTCATCCGTGAAGGACGAGCTGAAGCTGTACTGCGGCGCGAACCACCTCCCGAACTTCGGGTTGAAACTCAGCGAGTTCGAGTAGCGACGCTCCGTCTCGGTGCCGGTGTTCAGTCCATATGCGACCCTGTTGATGGGTTCCAGGTCGCGCTTCATGGCCACGCTGTGAGACGTCCTGAGATTGTCCAGTAGCTGGAAATCGATGTTGGCGTCCGCGTTCAGCTTCTTGTCGTGCCTCTCGGAGCGCTTGGTCTGCACGCCCAGCGACGAAATGTCGTAGTTCCGCGTCTGAATCAGGTGCGCGTCCACGTTCATCCTGAAGCTGCTTGGCTTCAGGAAGAGCTCGGTTTTCCGGAACAGGTGTATGCCCTGCTTCTTTGGTGAGTACCTGTACGAGAGCCTGCCCCTGATCGTCCTTGAAGTGTCTGCCTTCGTCGGCGACGCCCTCTCATGCTCGCCCAGTGACGCGCGGAGCGAGATGCCATCGGCCAGAAGGTGCGTCCAGAAATCCGGTGACTGCCGCTTCCTCGACAGCGACACCGCGATGCTCCTGTCGAGCGTCTCCGTCTTCTCGGACGCGCTCTGCTTCTCGTCGAGCACGATGTCGGACCCGACCGAGAACTTCGGGCGACTGACCGAGCGTTTCCACGTGAAGCTCACCGGCGTAGATATGCCCAAGGCACTGACGAACCTGTCCGCGTTCATGGTGCCGGTCAGGTTGTACGTGACGTTGTCCTGCCCCGAGCCGCGCTCCCGCTTGAGAGAACGAAACTCCCCGTCGACGTGACGGAGATCCAGATCGAGGTTGAGGAAGTCCGCGAACTTCGCCTCGATCGTGGCCCTCTCGGCCCACCCCATGTCCTTGCGGACGTCAGACAGGCGGATGTCGTCCAGCCATATCTCGCCGGAGATGTCGTGGCCGCCCGCTACATCGTTCCTCACACCCACGCCCAGGCGGCGGATCCTGGAGAGCGAAGGCCACCCGACCCGCTTGAACTGCTCTCTTCGGACCGCGTTTGTATCGCCCCACGCCACGGCGGTGTCCATCGTGGCGTACTCACCGAGCTTGAGGTCCGTGAAGGCGGTGAACGGGACGGTCAGCAGGTTGTCCCCGCTCCTCCTGTCCTGAGCCCATCCCGGGCCCACCCCCAGGCTGTACTCGTAGTAGTTCAGCGAATCGCGCCCCACACGCATGAAGAAAATCGTCCCGTCCTCCACGGCGGCGTGCCCGTGCAGGTAGAAGTCGAACGACTGATAGCCCGTGTAGTCCTCTTCGGAGTAGAAGATCTTCCTGGCAATCGCCGTGTGCCCATCGCGGAGGTTCTCGAAGAGCAGGAAGAGCGACTGCTCGCGCTTCGCGAGATTCGTGTCACTATCGACTCCCGGGTCGAACGGCGGGTAGTAGTCCACGTCCTCCTTCGTGTTCTTCGTTCCCACGCGGAAGCCCATGTCCCCCATGTCTTCCTCCGGAACAACGACTCCGTCCTCGTCGACTATCGGCACGGGTGCCCACTGGCTGCCGACGATGTCCATCGAGCCTATCATGACCTCGGCCGGTCCCAGGGGCAGCCCGTTCACCCAGATGCGAGCCGACTTGACGGATCGCCAGGAAGCCATGCCGTTGACGGACTCAGCGTGTCCCAGTGGAATGCGGTACTTCCTCCAGTGATTGCCCGCGACGAGCTCACTGTTGTCCTGAACCAAGTAGGTCGTGTCCGACAGGTCGACCGACAGCGTCCAGTAGCTGTTGTCCTTGTCGACGTAGCCGTTTCCGTTCAGGTCCTCCGTGTCCAGGCGCTCGTTCCACTCGGTGCCATTGATGCCCGAGTAGTCGTTGGAGCCATACTCGAAGTTGTAGTCGTCGTCACCGTCGTCGCCGGGAACTCCCTCTCCATCGACGCCCTCCACCGTATCGAGGCCCACGTCTTCGTCCGCGTCGAACCCGTTCGGCGGCACGTCGACGTCCTCGGTGTCCAGCTCGCCGTTCGGGGACATGAGCGGGTAGAAATCCTCGCTGATGGTGCCGAGATCAATGTAGAAAGTGCCGGTCGACTGCGCGACCGGTCCTCCGTCGTTGATCCACATCTCAAAGAACTGATACTCGGAGTAGTCGTTCCCTGTCTTGGACAAGAGCCGCATCAGTCCGGCCCACGAGTTCGGCACCACGGTGTCGCCGAACGCCATCTCCAGCACGGTGTGGCTGTCATCGGCCTCCTGATCCGGGAGATCGGGGTGCAGATCACCCTCCTGGACCTTCCGGTCAGGATTGTACCAGCCGACCTTCACGCGGTCAGAAAACTGTATCTCAGGCACGTCCGGAATGCTCGACGGCACCCAGAGCCGCCTCGACACCCCCAGCATGCTCGTGTTCCGCGCCCCCTCCATGTCGTCTACGCTGACGAACCCCTTGGTGTTCGGGTTCGGTATCGAAACCGCCGCCTCCGCCGATATCCTGAGGCGCGACTCCGCATCTGTGTTTATGAACGGGATCGCATCGACGGCTCTGGTCATGAACTCCGGTGCAAAGTCCGCCGAGAGGTTCACGTCGCCCACCACCGTACGCGACGGCTCCTCACCCAGCCGCGGGCGGTCGTCCGGGGTGCCCTTGCTCTGGTACATCCAGGTCGTTCCCAGCCTGACCCTCTCACTCCAGTTGTACACGCCCCTCGCACCCAGGAGCGTCTTCTCACCGCCGATGCCGAACGGCTTGTAGTCGTACTCCACCGTTACCTTGGCGTCCGGTTCCTTGGCCTCCTCGGCCAGGAGCGTCAGCTGGCCCGACGGGTAGTAAATGGTGTAATCGGTTCCCCTGGTCAGCCTGACGCCGTTCAGGCGCACGACCTCGCTGTCCTCAATGATGTTTATCTGGCCGAGGTAGAAGGTGGTCTTCGCGCGGTTGTACTTGACAACGATATAGTAGTCCTCGTCGCCGGCGTTGAAGTTGTCCTTCGAGTAAACGGCGCAGTTCTTGTCGCCGTCCTCGAAGCCGTGCGCATAGTAGATCGAGTCAGGCTCGCCGCCCGGGGCGTAGTAGAACCCCGTGGTGTCGTAGTCGGGGCAGAACGGTGTGTAGTGCGGGAAGCTAAGGAGTCCGTTCGCCAGGTCTACCCATGTCGGGTCGATGACGCTCGAGCCCACGCCGATGTCCTGCGTATCGAGCCCGAGCATCTTCGTGTAGGGCACGCCCGACTCGTGGACCTCCTGATCCTCCCCCGAGGCGGCCGCCCTGCGGATCGTCAGCTGGAATCCCTCTTCCGGGATGTCCTCAGCTCCCAGATCGTATATGTGCTTGAACTCGTAGAGCCGCGTCCGCTCCCAACCGGCGGGTGTTGTGCTGTCGTCGTGCTTGATGAGCTTCAGATGGAGTCTATCACCGTCGTAGCCGCCGATCGCGTCGACATCGCTGCCGCCCGTCACCCGCTCGTAGCTGACCGCCAGCATCCTGCCGGCACGTACGGCGCTGGTCATTACGATCACGCCCGACTGGTAGCCCGACTGTTCACCGTAGAAACCGCTTGCCTGCGGGATGAAGTAGTCCTCGTTCTCTATGAGCTCAACGAAGAAACCCTCACGCCTGTGCACAGTGTCCGCCGGAGCCGCCGCGCCGGGGGGCTCCTCAAGATACGCGGTTCCCTCCTGCGCGCCGTCTCCGGCGTCGTTAGATGAGATCCGGTCATCGAGGTAGACCTTGATCGCATTCACGCCAATGTCAGAGTACTTCAGCGCCAGATCGTCAATGACGAAGAACTTGCCGCTCTTGTATGAGATATCCGTGATGACCAGCGAATCCGATTCGGAGCTACCCGTGAAGCTCGCGCCCGAGGACTTGCCTTCCTCCTTGCTCGCGATTGTGACCAGGTCGAACTTGCCGACCTTGGCCGTCATCTTCGCGCCGAAGAGGCCCTTGTGGTGACCACTGTAGCTGACGAACTCGGTACCCGGCAGCGACAGGTTGACCTCGCCGAGCTCTATCTTCTGGATGATCTCGTCCTCATCGCCCTCATAGCGCACCCTGATCTGGTCTGCCTTGACCCCGCCGAACGTATCGCCTCCACTCCGATGGTCAACGTAGACGTGGATCTTGCGGCCGATCGTCCCTTCCAGGTTAACGGTCAGCTGCTGTTCCATATCCAGCTGCGGGAATCTCGAAGGACGTCCGATCTCCGTCTCGAGCGCCTCCACTACGTAGCTCGTCTGCCCGCCGAAGGTGATACGCTCGCTTCCTCGCACCTTGAGGTTGGCACCCGGACCAATGGCTCGAACGAACGGGCCAGGCAACGGCATCGGGATGTCAATGTCCAGGATCCCGCCCGCCTGACCGCTGTCCCCTTTCCCGAGCCTCTTGACGATGGTTTTCTTCCAGGCCTCCTGCGCGTGCGCCTCGCCCACAAGGCGCTCGTACTCGCTGAGCGGCGCGGCGTAGCTCACCCACGAGACGTGTTCGCCCAGCTCCGTGACCACGACGATCGTCCCGCCCTCGTGGTCCACGACCACACTCCGCGAGAACGGAACGGACGACGGGGCCCCGACCGGCATCGAGGGTCTCCCGATGTCGAGCCCTTTCGGGAGAGACGACACCAGCGACCACGGCCTGAAGAACGCGTTCCGCTGTTTCGGGAGGAATGAGACCCCGGGCGCATAGGGGTCACGCACGATCGCGGACCCGAGCGCGGCGGCGGTCAGCGTATCCCCGGCGGCAGTGAGACTATCGGACGGGACGGACGACACATCCGCCGCGGCGAGACTGTCAGACGGGGCGGACGACATATCCGCGGGGGCGAGACTGTCGGACGGGACGGACGACACATCCACGGCGCCGAGGCTGTCAGATGAAGCGGTGGTGCTTCCCGTGGAATCTGCCGGAGAGACCTGTTCTTCAAGATCCTCTGGCGGACCACTTGTCTCGCTCTCATCGAGACCGAAGACAAGGCTGGTAGCGAGAAACAGCACAAGGAGCGCGCAGACCATCACGGCTGTCGGAGAAACTGTCGTCCGGACGGCGCCATCGAAGGACATTGGAGGACTCCGCTTGCGAGAAGTGCGCCCGGCGCGAGACGGGGCACCGGCGCCCGGGTGCTTGGTCGGTACGGCCGCGTCCAGAGGGCTCCCCGGTACTGCCGGGGGGCCATCCGACCCACCAGAAATGCCGCGCCCCGCACATGTCTTCAGGCGAGGCGACGGCCGGCCGCTACGCCGCAGCGGAATGTAGCAAAGCAAACCGCACATGTCAACCCGGCCCCCGACAGTACCCACGTCTCCGCGGCCC
>DAOWCM010000457.1 GCA_030639555.1 Candidatus Eiseniibacteriota bacterium
GACTCGGGGAACGTGTCGAACGCCTACTTCCAGGTTCCGGAGCTTCGGGGTTTCGAGAAGTTCAGTGAGGGGCGGATGGCGGAGGAGATGCCGAGGATCACACCGAAGATCTGCGGCGTGTGCCCGACGACGCATCACATGGCGTCCACGAAGACGCTGGACGCCCTCTTTCACGTCGACCCGCCGCGCCCGGCGAAGCTCATCCGCGAGCTCATCAACACGGCGTTCATATTTGAGGACCACGCGCTCCACTTCTACTTCCTGGGCGGTCCCGACTTCGTCGTGGGTCCGGACGCTCCGGCCGCCGAGCGCAACATCCTCGGCGTGATTGCGAAGGTCGGGCTCGAGATCGGCGGACAGGTCATCGACATTCGAAAGCGCGTGCGCAACATCATCACGGAACTCGGCGGGCGCGTGATCCATCCCGTCTGTGGTCTGCCGGGCGGAGTCTCGCGCGGGCTGACCGAGGAGAACCGTGAGGAGTTCAGGAAGACCGCGGCCGACGCGGTCGAGTTCGCGAAGTTCAGCCTGCAGCTCTTCGATGATGTCGTGCTCAAGAACGAGACCTACGTAGACCTCATCGTCGGTGACGTCTACAAGCACGAGACGTACTACATGGGCCTGGTCGACGAGAACAACAAGGTCAACCTCTACGACGGCCAGCTCCGTGTCGTGACTCCGACCGGCGAGGAGTTCGCGAAGTTCGAGGTGAAGGACTACCTTGAGCACATCGCGGAGCACGTCGAGCCCTGGTCCTACGTCAAGTTCCCGTTCCTCAAGAAGGTTGGATGGAAGGGGTTCGTCGACGGTCCCGACAGCGGCATCTTCCGGGTCGCCCCGCTGGCGCGCCTGAATGCGTCGGAGGGCATGGCCACACCGCAGGCCCAGGCCGCGCACGACAAGATGTATGAGACGCTGGGCGGCAAGCCCGCTCACAACACGCTCGCGTATCATTGGGCGCGGCTGGTCGAGATCCTCTACGCGGGCGAGCGCATGGTCGAGCTCCTCGAGGACGATGACATCATGAGCGACAACATCCGCACGCTTCCCACCGAAACGCCGACCGAGGGCGTCGGTGTCGTCGAAGCGCCTCGCGGGACGCTCATCCACCACTACAAGACGGACGAGCGTGGCGTCATCACGCAGGCGAACCTCATCGTCGCGACCGTCTGCAACGCGGCGGCCATCTGCATGTCCGTCGATCGGGCGGCGAAGGGGCTCATCAAGGACGGAGTCGTCAACGACGGCCTGCTGAACATGGTCGAGATGGCCTTCAGGGCCTACGATCCGTGTTTCGGGTGCGCGACGCACTCGATGCCGGGGCAGATGCCGCTCGTGGTCGAGATCAAGGACGCGGAGGGCAACGTCCTGAAGAGGCTCTCGCAGTTCGTCGATGGATAGGACGTGCGCAGTTCGACATCTGTGACTATCGCACCCCGGCGCTGCACGAGACGCGGCTCCGGGGTGTCTTCTGATTTGGGGCGAAGGCTAAGGCCAAGGTCAAGGCTCAGGCCGGCAGACAGGTTCACGTCGTGAGAACTCTGATACTGGGAGTGGGAAGCTCTATACTGACGGACGATTCCGTCGGACTGGTCGGTGCAGGCAAGCTCGAGCAGCGGCTCGCCGGCCGCGATGACGTGGACGTGGGGGTCAACGAGGAGGCGGGGTTCTCGCTCCTGGAGGAATCCCTC
>DAOWCM010000169.1 GCA_030639555.1 Candidatus Eiseniibacteriota bacterium
CCTTGAGGGCGCAAGTCAACCGCGTGCTTGGCGCGTGTGAGCGGGAGGCATGATGCCTGGCCGGCTACAGTTCAAAGGCGAGTACAGCAGATCGCTCGTTGCCAAGTTCGCGACGATTGTGGGCCTCTCCATCGCCATTCTCGCTTCGGGTTGGCTGATGTTTGCCGGCACGGATACGGTCACAATAGAGGGTGATGTCGGACGGCAGGTCATGTTGCTCGCCTGTTCGGTTGTCTATGCTGCGCGATTGTCGGCGACCCTGTTCGTCTTCCTCAGACGCAGGATGGCCTGGTGGGAAGGTGTCCTGGGTGCCGCGCTCTTCCCGTTTCTCCTCTTCTGCCTTGCGTATATCGGAGGAAGCCAGGACCAACCCATCGACGGTATCGATGCACTCGGCATCGCCCTCTACGCAGTCGGTTCGTATCTCGGCACGCGCTCTGAGCTTTCCAGGCACGTTTGGAAGATGGGGCCGGAGAATCAGGGCCATCTGTATACCCAGGGGCTCTTCAAGTACTCCCGACACATCAACTACTTTGGTGATGTCGTGTTGTTCAGTGGCTTCGCGCTCATCGCGACACACGATGCCTGGGCGCTCGTCGTACCGTTGGCCATGGCGTTGAGCTTCGTGCTGGTGATAATCCCGGCCCATGACGCGTATCTCGCAGACAGGTACGGCGAGGAGTTCAGAGAGTATGCCGAAAGGACGAAGAAGCTGATCCCGCTCGTGTACTGAAAACCAGACCGTCTCACGTGCTCCCGGTGTGGCTGAATGGCTATCAAGTCACCCTTGAACGCCGCATGCCTGCTCAGCGCCCGGCCCCGCGCCGGGCGCTGTTGTTTCCGGGCCGATGGGTTGACCGTGCGTTGAGCCCGCCGGCTAGGTTCGCCCCATGACGGGCCAATGCTATTTTGGCCCGGTGGCTCCCGAGCCGCCGAATCCCGAGAGAGTTAGTTAACAGGGCTAACTATGGTTGACGAGATCACCACCGCACCGCCTATTGCGCCTGAAGTGTTACATCAGACCGCCGCAACACCTCCAACCTCCCGAGGAGGCACCATGCGCGTGGGGATGACGAAATCGCACGTTGAGTTCGCTGGGTCGATTCCGGCTGTGTACGACGCGTGCCTGGGGCCTCTCCTGTTCGAGTTCGCCGCAGCTGACCTCGCAGAGCGCGTTGCACGTGTGATCAGCCGAGGGCGTGTTCTCGAGCTCGCCTGCGGCACAGGGATATTGACGCATTTTCTCCGCCAGCATCTTCCACCAGAAGTAGAGATCCTCGCGACTGACCTCAACCCCGGCATGCTCGATTTCGCGCGGGAACATCGTGGAGGACTTCCCCGGGTGCAGTACCAACTGGCAGATGCCCTCGACCTGCCGTACGAGGGCAGCTCATGCGACTCTGTCGTCTGCCAGCACGGGATCATGTTCTTCCCTGACCTGGCGGAGGGATTATCCGAGATCCTGCGCGTGCTCAGTCCGGGCGGTTATGTGGCTTGCAACGTCTGGGATTCGCTCGAGGCAAACACTGTGGCGCTCGTCGCTCACGATACGATCGCTCGCTACTTCGAGTCGGAGCCACCGACGTTTCTCAAGACGCCTTTCGGTTCATGCGAGCTAGAGGCTACGCTGGAGGCCTTTCGCGTTCTCGGGTTCGAGCGCATTCAGGGCGAAGTCGTCGATGCGACGATCGAGCGCCCTTCGGCAGTGGAAGTGGCGCGAGGATTCGTTATGGGCAACCCGGGCGTCCTCGAGATCCAGGAGCGAGCAACGGCTGAACCCGCGACTATCGTTGCGGCGCTCGCAGATGAGCTGGAACAGGTTTTCGGTCCGGCTCCGCTCCGAATCCCGCTGCGAGAGTTGGTGTTCACGGGTCACGCGCCCGGGTAGAACCGGACGACGGGGCTCTTGCCGCCCCGGCCCCGCGCCGGGCGCTGGTGCTGGCGATCGGTTGAGATCTCTGTGAGTGCGTGGGCCGTCCCGAACCGAGACGGCCCATGTGCGATTCGGACCGCTAGCCTATCCCACCGTACCAACCCCGAGGGTAGTTGTCGGGATTTGCTCTTGCCACGGCGACATTCAAGACCCCTATTGTAGGAATTCTCCACCCGGGACCCTCTGTTCCGGCCACTCGCGCGGAGGTATCGCCATGATCCGCCCCACTCGGTCATTCCGCATCTGCAGCAGGGGGAAGAGCGTGCGCCAGGCACTCGTGCTCGGCACGGCCATGCTCATGGGAGCCGCCGGAGCCGCCGCCCAGGAGGTGTCGCTCGAGGGGGTCGAGAGCGTGCGACGCGCGACGGTGCTGATTCAGGTGGGCGGCGCCCAGGAGAGCTCGGGGAGCGGTTTCATTCTGTCGGGCGACGGGGTGATCGCGACGGCGGCACACGTGCTGGCGGGGGCCGGCGAAGCCACGGTCCGGCTGGCGAGTGGTGAGGAGTACCCCGTGATTGGCCTGCTTGCCGTCGACGAGAAGCGCGACATGGCGCTCCTGCGGGTCGCGGGATTCGGGTTGCCAACCGTTACGCTCGGCAACTCGGACAGTGTGAAGATCGGGCAGCGCCTCGTAGCCATCGGTGCTCCGCTCGGACTGGAGACGACGGTTTCCGATGGGCTGCTGAGCGGCATTCGCCTCTCCCACGGCATCAAGGTGTTCCAGATCTCGGTGCCCGTCTCGCCCGGCAGCAGCGGTGGGCCCATCGCGACGGAGCAGGGTGAGGTCGTGGGCTTTGTCGTCTCGGGCATCATCGACGAGTCGGCCCAGAATCTCAATTTCGCGCTGCCCATCAACTACCTGCGGGGGTATGTGGGCATCGCCAGCGCACAGGCGCCGACGCCGATGGCGGATTGGGAATGGGAAGGCCCGGTCGTCAGGACGGCGGCCGTGGCCTCCGGTTTTTCGCACGCGGTGGTCAACGACTCGCTGGAGCTCGATTGGCAGGTGTTGGACGGTGTGGAGCTGTTTCACGAAGAGAAAGAGGCGGGTGGGCGCCGCACCGATACCCGGACGCGCTACTTCCTCTCCACGGACGCGCGGGAGCGCCCAGTGCTGGAACTCTACACCAACGCGCTGTTCCGGCAGACCGGGAACATCATCAGCCAGCGGAAGGGAATGGAGTTCTTCGAGCAGAATGTGCGAACGGTAATCTCCCTCGATTCCGGTGGGTACATCAAGACGTACGTGGAGATGGAGCCGTTACTGGCGGAGCTCGCGCACCTTGCCGCCCGTGGCGAGTTTACGGTCGAGGATGGGCGCGTGGAGTACGATTCGGGGGGGTCCGTGGTGAGCCGACCAGTGGCGCCCGGCGTCCTGCCCGTACACCTGGTCGAGGCCGTGATCGCGATCCTGCCCGACTCACTGCCAGAAAGCCTGAGGATCTGGGTGTTGGAAGACGGGGCCGAAGTGATCCCGATGAAGATCGAGTTCGGGGAGCATGAGAATATGCAGGTGCCCTTCGTCAAGGACGCCGGCATCTGCGACAAGGACGCGGATACCAGGAAGATCATGATGGAAGTGGTCTGGGTGTCGTACACGGCCGCGGCGAACCGCACGGAGCGGCCGTTCCTCCTGCGGCGCCCGCACCTTGCGGTCCCCGAGGGCATCAAGTGCGTGAGGTTCCCCAATATCAGCTACTGAGCAGGGACGAGCAATGCAGCGTGTGAGGGTGCTCGTGGCCCTCACGCTGGGGGCGATCGGCCTGCCCACCAATGCCCTCTCCCAGGAGCCCAGCGACGCTCCCGCTCCCTCAGGTCGAATCGTATTCATCTCCAACCGCGACGGTGACTTCGAGATCTACGTCATGGACGCGGACGGTGGGAACCAGACCAGGCTGACGTACAGCGAGGGGATGGATGCGGAGCCGGCGTGGTCACCCGACGGGCGGCTCATCGCGTTCTACTCGGAGCGAGACGGCAATGCCGAGATCTACCTGATGAACGCCGACGGGAGCGGCCAGCGCCGACTGGTGAGACACCCGAAGGGTGATTACTCTCCCGCATGGTCTCCGGACGGGCGGTACATCGCATTCGACAGCAACCGCGAGGGTGCGCTCGACCTCTACGCCACCAACCTCGACGGGACCGAGCTGCTACACATCACCGCCGACCCCGAGGAGATCGATTCCTATCCCCACTGGTCTCCGGACGGGAAAGAGATCGCGTTCCATTCGACCAGAGGCGACGAGAACCGCGAGATCTACGTTGTCTCGGTAGAGGGCGGTGAGCCGCGGCGGCTGACCGACAACCCGGCGCTCGAGTGGCTGCCCACCTGGTCCCCGGACGGGAGCCGGCTGGCGTTCTGGTCCACGCGGGAAGGGCAGTGGGAGATGTATCTCATGGAGCCCGATGGCTCGAACCAACGACGGCTCAACCGGGCCCCGGCGCGCATGGAAATGCCCCGGGGTTACGCGGTCAGCCGCATGGCCTGGTCCCCGGACGGTCGGTTCATCGCGTTCAACAGCTTCCGGGACGGTCGCTCCGACATCTACGTGATGAATGCCGACGGGACAGAAGCTCGGCAGCTCACGGAGAGACAGGGACACAACTGGGATCCGGATTGGGGCCCCGGGACGCCCTGACGCCGGGCCAGAAGGCGCCGCCTCGGCTCCCCGAAGGGAGCGGCGTCGTATCTAGTGGGAATCTCGGGCCGCGTTACTCAGTCAGCAACGGCCTGTTGGCGGCCGTGAAACGCCCGGCCGCGACCGGCCCGATCAGCGTGGTGTAGGTCCATTCGCCAACGAGTCCAGGCGGCAGGCTCTCCAGGTCGAACGCTCCCGACAGGAACACGTTGTCGTCTGCGACATTGGGGTTGAGGCCCAGGACCACGCCGTCCGCGGCGAGCAGGCCCAGCAGGGTTCCCTCGCCAACCTGAGGCCCCACCTCTGTCGTTTGATCCGCATCCTGCGCCCAGCCGATGATCCAGCTGCCGGTGACCGTCGAGTCGTCGTGGAAGGTGAGGTCGAGCTGCCCTAGGAGGAGTACCGTTCCGGCGTCGTCCATTGCCGTGTACTCGTAGATGCCGTTCAATTCGGCGGGCCCGGTCGCGTCGGAGCACGCGAGCCCTGCCACGGCGAGAA
>DAOWCM010000328.1 GCA_030639555.1 Candidatus Eiseniibacteriota bacterium
GCAGGGCTGCAGGAGCGCTCAGTGGCTTAGCGGTCTCGTGGGTCGGGGGGCGTCCTGGGAGGTGGGGCGTCACAGCGGCACGCGGGGCCGTCGAGGCCACTCGGCGGTTCGACGGATTCCGCAAACTTGCGACGGGGAACACCGCGAACAAGGGCGAATTCTCTCGGGATTCTGGGGCCGAAACAGCAGCGCCCGGTGCGGGGCCAGGCGCTGCAGAACGGTTCCAGTTCGGCCCAGCACTCGTCGCGCATCGCTCTGAGGCGCTGGATAGTCTCGCCTCTCCCCGCCGTGTCGTCCGTTGCCGGTTTTGGGGGGCAAGATGTCGGGATAAGACGACATTTTGCCGGCACGGATGTCGTGTTTTGTCGGTCCTATCATGGACTGTGAACTTCGTGGCCGGCCAGGACGAAAGCGCCTAGCGACGGGGCCGGGTGGCTCGCCGGCCGGTGGTCTCCGCTCGGCAGGTGCTGTAATTTCCCGCAGGCACGACGCCCCTTGAGAACGGCTCCACCGTGAGCGACCTGCTAGAATCCGTCAGCTCGGCCCTCGCCGACCGCTATGCCATCGAGCGCGAAGTGGGACGGGGTGGCATGGCCATCGTCTACCAGGCGCGCGACCTGCGGCACGGGCGGCAGGTGGCCGTGAAGGTCCTGCGGCCAGAGATCGCCGTTTCGCTGGGCCCCGATCGGTTCCTGCGCGAGATCAAGATCGTGGCCGGGCTCACCCACCCCCACATCCTGCCGCTGTACGACTCTGGCGACATGGCCGGATTGCTCTACTTCGTGATGCCGTATCTGGAAGGGAAATCGGTGCGGGAGCGTATGGACCAGGAGCGGCAGTTGCCGCTGGACGACGCCGTGCAGATCGCCCGGGGTGCGGCCGACGCACTCGATTACGCGCACCGGCACGGCGTGGTGCACCGGGACATCAAGCCCGAGAACATCCTCCTCGAGGAGGGGCACGCGTTCGTGAGCGACTTCGGAATCGCGCGAGCGGTGAGCGTCGCCGCCGGCGACCGGATCACGGACCCGGGGATCGCGGTAGGCACCCCGGCGTATCTCAGCCCGGAGCAAGCGGCGGGTGAGGCGGAGATCGATGGCCGCAGCGATATCTACAGCCTGGGGTGTGTGCTCTATGAAATGCTCGCGGGTGAGCCGCCGTTCACGGGACCGACCCCCCAGGCGGTGATCGCGAAGCGGTTCGCTGCACACGTGGTGCCAATCAGCGCGATTCGGGACGCCATCCCCAGGGCCTTGGACGCGGTGGTCCGGAAGGCCCTCTCCCGGACGGCGGTGGACCGCTACGACACGGCTGGCGAGTTCGCCGACGCGCTGGAACAGGCGCGCACCGCGCCGGCCGGCGTTGGTGGTGCGGTGCCGGCCGAGCACTCCATCGCGGTCCTGCCCTTCGGCAACCTGAGTGCAGATCCCGAGAACGAGTACTTCAGCGATGGGGTGACGGAGGAGATCATCAACGCACTCTCCCGGGTTAAGGGCCTGCATGTGGCGGCGCGCACGTCCTCGTTTGCGTTCAAGGACAGAGCTGCAGAGGTCAGTGAGGTCGGGTCAACACTCAACGTCGCGACGGTCCTCGAGGGAAGCGTGCGGACGGCGGGCAACCGGATTCGCATCACTACGCAGTTAGTGAACGCCGAAGACGGCTACCACCTCTGGTCCGAGCGGTACGATCGGGAAATGGGCGATGTCTTCGCAATCCAGGATGAGATCGCCCGGGCGATCGTCAACACGCTGAAGGTGAAGCTTCTCGGCGAGCGCGACGCGCCGCTGGTGAAAGAGGCGACGAAGAACGTCGAGGCGTACACCCACTACCTGAAGGGTCGGTACCACTGGAACAAGCGCACGCAGGCGGAACTGCTAAAGGGAATCAACCACTTCGACGCCGCGGTGGACGAGGATGGGACGTTCGCTCTCGCATATGCGGGTCTGGCCGATTCGCACAACATCCTCGGGTTCTACGACTTCGCGCCTCCCCGTGAAGCGTTCCCGCAGGCCAAGGCAGCGGCGCTCAAGGCACTGGAGATGGACGAGGGGCTCGCGGAGGCCCACGCGGCGCTCGCCTACGAGCTGCTGTACTACGACTGGGACTTCGTGAAGGCCGAGCAGTCGCTGCTCCGGGCGATGGAGCTCAATCCTTCCTATGCCATCGCCCCGCATTACCACGGGAACTATCTCGTAGCCATGGGAGATTTCAATGAGGCAGACAGCGCCTTTCGGCAGGCGCGAAAGCTCGACCCACTATCGCTGATCATCAATGCGGCCAGTGGGTGGGCGATGTACCACGCCCGAAGGCACGAGGAGGCCGTGGCCCTGCTGCGCGGGGCCATCGAGCTGAACCCGGACTTCTTCCTGGCGCACCTGTGGCTTGCCTGGACCCTGAGCCAGATGCAGCGCTTCGATGAGGCGACAGCAGAGGCGGAGCGCGCCCGCGCGCTCTCGAATGACGCGCCCATCGCGATCTCGGCCCTAGGCCAGGCATACGCGCTCTCGGGGGCGCGCAAGCGTGCGGCCGCGGTGTTGGAGCAGATGCACGGAAAGGCGGGCGAACGCTACGTGTCCCCGTACTACGTTGCCGGAGTCCACGCTGCGCTCAAGGATCGCGCCGCGGCGCTCGAGTGGCTCGAGCGAGCGTTCGAGGAACGGTCGCACTCCTTGGTGTTCCTCAAGGTTGACCCGGTCATGGAGCCGCTGCGCGGGGAGCCGGAGTTCGCCGCCCTGGTCGAGCGCGTCGGGCTGCCGTAGGGCTCGGCGTGGCACACCTCACCCAGGGATTCGTCGGCAGCAGGTAAGCCGCCGTTGCGTCATCACTTCCCCTAGTTGCCCCGCCTGGGATCGAACCAGGACTCTTCTGATCCAGAGCGGGGGCCTCAGGGGTGGGAGACTCGGCAGAATGTCACATTGAACGCGAGTTCGTGTCGGGCTTGGAGGAGGAAATGTCGTACTTTGCCGTCTTGAAGGGGTACAAATGTCGTACTTTATCTTACTAACTTACGAC
>DAOWCM010000351.1 GCA_030639555.1 Candidatus Eiseniibacteriota bacterium
GGCGACCGCCTCAATCGCTGAGCGCGTCGGTAGTGAGATCGCTCGCCGGGGCGGCGTTCTCATTTGTGGAGGCCTGGGCGGGGTCATGGAAGCGGCCGCACGAGGTGCGAAGGCTGCGGGGGGACTCACGATCGGCATCCTTCCCGGCGACCGCGCGGACGACGCAAACCCGCACATCGACATTCCGATCGCGACCGGCATGGGTCACGCCAGGAACGTGGTGAACGTGCGCGCCGCCGACGCCGTCGTAGGCGTGGGTGGCAGCTACGGCACGATCTCCGAGATCGCGCTGGCACTCAAGATGGGCATCCCCGTCGTCGCTGTGTCGCCCCCCCTGAGCTCCGACGATATCGTCGAGGCGGACTCGCCCGAGGCCGCGGTCGAGAGAGCTTTCGAGCTGGCGGGAGCCGCGTGACGATGGAGCCCGTCAGGATTCACGCGCTGGTCCGGGGGATGGTGCAGGGCGTGGGGTTCAGGTACTTCGTTCTGAACGCCGCCAGGACCGCGGGACTCGTGGGCTTCGTGAAGAACCTGCGCGACGGCAGCGTCGAGATTCTGGCCGAGGGACCGCGAGAGGAACTCGAGCGGTTCGCCCGAGACGTCAGTGAAGGTCCCAGACGCGGGCTCGTCAGAGATGTACAGTTCACGTGGGCCGAATCTACCGGCGAGTTCGAGTCGTTCGAGGTTAGCTTCTAGGTTGAGATGGGGGAGGCCGGCTCCTTGACTCCTTCCCGAAAGACAAGGGTCTTCGCCGCGGCCGTCATGGTCACGGCGATTGTGCTGATGCTACTCGCGGGCTGCACGCCTCTGAGATCAGGGGACCGCGGTGGAGAGCCGACCGGCACGGGCCGCGCCCGCAGAAGCGGTGTCTACCACACGGTCCAGAGGGGAGAGACCCTCTGGCGCATATCGAAGACCTACGGCGTGTCGCTTGCCGAGATAACGGAGGCCAACGGGCTCTCAAACTACGACATCGCCGTGAACCAGAAGCTCCTGATACCCGGGGCGACGAAGCAGCTGGCGGTCAGACTGCCGGCAGGGCGGAAGCCGGACGAGGGCGTTTCCCCGAGCAGTGGGGACGTCAGGCTGGCGTGGCCCCTCGCCGGACGCGGCAGAAACTCGGTCACGAGCGGCTTCGGGCCGAGGAAGAACCCGGGAGGGGGCGGCAGCACGTTCCACAAGGGCATCGACATCGACGGGGTGAGAGAGGAGCGGGTTCTCGCGGCCGGCGGCGGTGAGGTCGTCTACGCCGGGAGGATGAGCGGGTTCGGCAACGTCGTCATGATCGACCACGGCGGACGGCTCATCACCGTCTACGGGCACCTCTCCCGAACCATCGTGGGACTCGAGGCTGCGGTGGCCCGCGGACAGACGATAGGATACGTAGGATCGACCGGCGCCGCGACGGGCTCACACCTGCACTTCGAGGTGCGCTACAAGGGAGTATCGGTCGACCCGCTGGGCTACCTGCCGTAGCGCGGACGTCAGTAGCGATCCAGCCGCTGAGAGCAGACAAAGGAGTACCGATGGACCTCAGGAGTCTCATTCGCGACGTGCCGGACTTCCCGAAGCCCGGTATCGTCTTCAAGGACATCACGACGCTGACGAAGGATCCGGAGGGACTCCGGGCGGCCGTCGACGCGATCGCCGCGCGCTACGCCGACGCGAACGTCGACCTCGTCGTCGGCATCGAGTCGCGCGGGTTCATCTTCGGCGCCGCCGTGGCGTACAAGATGGGTGTCGGTTTCGTGCCGGCGCGCAAGCCGGGCAAGCTCCCGGCCCAGACAGTGAGCGCCGAATATGAGCTCGAGTACGGAACGGACGCCATAGAGATCCACAGGGACGCGATAGCTGAGGGCCAGCGCATTCTCATAGTCGACGACCTGCTCGCGACGGGCGGGACAGCGGCAGCCACGGCGAAGCTGGTCAGCGAACTCGGCGGAGAGATCGTCGCCATCGCCTTCCTTGTCGATCTGGCCTTCCTCAGGGGACGCGACAAACTGGCTGGATACGAGGTGTTCAGCCTGATAGAATACGACTCGGAGTGACCGGACCGCGTGCGTCGGCAGTCGACCGATCACGCGTCCTGATAACGCATAGCCCCCGTAGCTCAGGTGGATAGAGCATCGGTTTCCTAAACCGGTTGCCGCAGGTTCGAGTCCTGCCGGGGGTACCAGGTTGGCGTCTGAGAGAACCGCTCGGGTGCCTCACCAAGAGAAGGCCCTATATCGGGCGGGCGCCCGTATAGGGCCATCTTCATGCTGTCAGGAGTCAGAACGGCCTTGTGGAGGACGAGTCTCATGAGCTCCTTCTGACGGTGGGGCTGAATGCGTCCGAAGGTGTCGGAGAACTTGCTGAGGGCCAGCATGACGGCCTCGCCAGTCACGGATTCGCCTTCGATGCCTCGAATCGTCTCATCAGCTGCCTCGATGCCTGCCTCAATCTGCTTCCTCCTCCTGCCAAGCTCCCCCAGCTTGTCCTTGAGGAAAGCAGTGCCCTCGTCAGTGGTCAGTCTGGCCCACTCGTTCATGATGCTGTCAGCGAAGTCCCTGATCCCGTCAAGCTCCTTGCGGAGCATGGCTCTCCTCAGCTTCAGCCGCGGAAGCTGGCGTCTGATCCTCTCGTTGGTGACTCGCAGGATCTCGGAAACGATGCTCTCATCGCTAGCGAGCTCCTTGATCCTCGCAAGGACCACTCCCTCGACCTCACTGGCGGGCACCCTGAATCTGCAATCCTCGTTCTTGCAGACGTAGTAGTAGTATCTAATCCCCCTGCGACCTGTGCCAGAGAGCCCCTCCATCTCCC
>DAOWCM010000345.1 GCA_030639555.1 Candidatus Eiseniibacteriota bacterium
CGCCCAACTCGCCGAGGAGGTTCTCCTTCGGGACGATGCACTCGTCCATGATGAGCTCGCAGTTGCCGGTCGCGCGGATGCCCATGAGGTTCTCGTGCTTGCCGACGCTGAAGCCCTCGAAATCCTTCTCGACGATGAACGCGCTCATGCCCTTGTGGCGCTGCTCCGGGTCGGTGTAGGCAAAGATGACGAATGTCCCCGCCGCCGTCCCGTTCGTGATCCAGGCCTTGGTTCCATTCAGCACGTAGTGGTCACCCTTGTCGACGGCCGTCGTCTCCATCCCCGCGGGGTCGGAACCCGCGTTCGCCTCCGTGATGCCGATGGCGCCGAATTTCTTCCCCGAGCAGAGGTCGGGCAGGTACTTTTTGCGCTGCTCCTCGGTTCCGAAGTGGTAGATGGGATAGGCGCACAATGAGTTATTGACCGCGGTGATGACGCCGTGCGAGGCACACACGCGGGAGATCTCCTCGCAGATGATAGCGAGGGTCGTGAAGTCCATGCCCGCACCACCGTACTTTTCCGGAATGATGACGCCCATGAGTCCAAGCCCGGCCATCTTCTTGAGAGTGGCCGTCGGGAACTCGCGGCTCTCGTCTATCTCGGCAGCGATGGGCTCGAGCTCTTTCTCCGCGAATTCCCGCACCATGTCGCGGACCATCTTCTGATCCTGGGTGAGTGCGAAGTCCATGCAGTCTGCTCCCTTCCGAAACGTTTGGTCTGTCAGTTCTCCCTTGACGCTCTTCCGTCCATACGGTCTATCACTTCCCTGGCAACCTGATAGGGGGACCTGTGCCCCCTGGTTACGTCTCCGATCATCGAATCGAGCCCGGATTCGCCACCGAGTCGCTCGTAGAGCTCCCGCTCGAGCGAGTCGACTATGATGCCACGAACCTGGGACTTGAAGTGGTCACGCCTGCGCTCCTGAAGGAGCTTGTGCTCGGTCAAGAACGCCCTGTGCTCGTCGATCGTCGCGGCGATCTCAGCTATCCCCTCGCCGGTCGTCGCGATGGATCTCAGCACCGGCGGCATCCACCCGAGCGACGGGTCTTTGAGCACGAGCATCGATCCGATCTCCGCCATCGTCATGTCGGCGCCGTCCCTGTCCGCCTTGTTGACAACGAAGATCTCCCCGATCTCCATGAGCCCCGCCTTCATCGCCTGGATGCTGTCACCGGACTCGGGCACGAGCACTATCACCGTCGTGTCCGCGGCCTCGGCGATGTCCAGTTCCGACTGCCCGACACCGACGGTCTCGAAGATCACGTAGTCGAATCCAGCCGCGTCCATCGTGGCCGCGACGCTCGGCGCCGAGCGGGACAGCCCGCCCAGTCCGCCGCGGGTCGCCATGCTGCGAATGAAAACGCCTTCCCGGGTGCTCAGCCGCTGCATCCGAATGCGGTCGCCCAGAAGCGCGCCACCGGTGAAGGGGCTGGTCGGGTCGACCGCGATGATCCCGACGGTATGGCCCGCGTCGAGAAGATGCTCGGTCAGGCCGTCGACGAGCGTGCTTTTCCCCGCGCCGGGTGGCCCTGAAATCCCTATCCGGTAGGACCTGCCGATGTCCGGATAGACGGCATCGAGGAGCTTCAGACCGCGCGCGTCCTCGTTCTCTATCCAGGAGATGGCCCGCGCCAGCGCGAGCGTGTCGCCCTTCTTCAGTCTCTCGACCAGCTCCGGGACGCTTGCGCTCCTCAATGCTCCTCCATGTCGCCTGATGCCGGGCGCCCTCTAGAACTCGATGCCCTCTCGCGCCTCGACCCCGGCGTCGTAGTGATGCTTGATATTCAGCACCTCGCTGACGAGGTCCGCTGCCCTCACGACATTCGGGTGAGCGGAGCGGCCTGTCAGAACGAGCTCAACGTGCGGGGGTCTCGTCTCGATAAGAGAAAGGACGTCCTCGATACTTATCAGCCCGAAGTCGACCGCGACGTTGATTTCATCAAGGATGACCATGTCGTAGTCGCCGCCTGCGACGGCCGCGCGGGCCTTCTCGAGGCCCTGGGCGGCGAGGTCGATGTCGACCTGCGCCGGGTTCTTCTTGTCGACGAACTCATCGCGGCCGGACTGCTCGATGATGAAGCCCCGGAGCTTCGCGGCGGACGTCAGTTCACCGTAGTTCGAGCTGCCCTTCATGAACTGCAGCATATAGACGGAGAGACCGTGTCCGACAGCGCGGAGGGCCAGGCCGAGCGCGGCGGTCGTCTTGCCCTTCCCGTCTCCGGTGTAGACCTGTACGGTACCACGCCTCTCGGGCACTGGCGCCTCCGGGGATTCACGAACGTCGACTGTACGTAGCCCGACGACTCGACGCTTGAGCCTCGAATCTCGAATTGCGCGGGCGTCGGCGGCGCCCGCGCAGGCTGGAACTGCCAAATCCGGCAAATGTTAGCATGCAGGGGGGCCTAGCGTCAAGAACGGTTCAGCGAGCGCGCTCCGGGTTCGCCGCCGCCGGGCGCCGAAATCGTTCCCCGGGCGCCCCCGACGACTGGTGCGGAGGCGCCACCGGATGCCCCGAGCCAGAGGCGCCGCTGGATCCCCCGCGCCGGACTGACTCTGCGCTCAGCGATCCGGGCCGCGCCGCCTCGCCGACTCGGAGGAAGCCGAGTCGCACTCAAATTGTTCTTGACGACCTGTCCCACATTTGGTAGAGTTTCCTTGTTCCCAACATTCACTTGGTCTGCCGTGAGTTTTGGTGGACCGTCACGTACCATAGGAGGTGGAGGAATGAGGAACCTGCTAATTGTTGTGCTGGTTCTCGCCGTCGCCGTCTCTGCTGGCGCGCGGAGCATCGCTGACTCGTACGTCGAGCTCGTGTCGCCCGCGGCCATCAGCCCCGGCGAGAC
>DAOWCM010000076.1 GCA_030639555.1 Candidatus Eiseniibacteriota bacterium
ACCACTCGCCGTCGAAGTAGCCGATGCCGATTCCCGCGCCGCCATAGATGAAGTTGCCAAGAAGCACGTAGGCCTGCGGCTGAATCAACGCGTGGCCCGAACCGCCGTAGTCGAGAATCCACTCGACATCGCCCTCGACCTTCAGCATCAGAAAGTCGTACTGATAGGATGCGAGGAAGCCAAACGCGTTCTCATCGAATCCGGGCGTGTCTTTGATATCGCCGAGCGTTCTCAAGTAGTGAACGCCGCCGCCGAAACGACCCGCCGCCTGTGCTGGTGCGGCGAGCGCCCCCGCCAGAACGAGCGACACAACGAGCAAACATAGCGAACGTCTCATCACGAGCCTCCCTGTTCTTGAAACTGACAGACGACCGTCACAGACTGAGTCACGTCGAAACACGAGCATCGTAGACCGGGTCAGGAAGGCTGTCAAGCGCGCAGGGCGGACGAACCCGACAGGTTCGAAGTATCCCAATGGGGCACCACGAGAAAGGCCCGCAGATGCGGGCCCTCTGATTGTGGCATCCTTGGTGTTTGAGAGTCGGAACCCGATAGCGAGGTGGCTCAGGGAAGCGGCATGGCACTACCCAGTCTGGGCCGCCATGAACGAGGTAGCTCAGGTAAGAAGGGCATGAGTCACCGTCGAAGAAGTCTCGTCCCCCGAGAACAACGGGACCCCATGGTAGTCCACGGGGTCCCGAAGAACCGGTTTGACACCAGCCTTCCATGTCACCTGTAAAACGCCTTGATCGTCCCCCAGCTCGAGTCCTCAACCGGCGTGATCTCCGTGTCGAAGCCGAGATCGTCCAAGACCCAGACGCAGGGCTGGGTACTCCCGACGACCACTGTCTTGATGGCAGCGCCTGCGACGCCGAGCAGCTGCATCTCCGGGGCCAGGACAATCGTGTCGGAGGCGACGAGCCCCCCGCCGATGTCGTAGGCCTCCATCGAAAGCGCATAGCCCTGCCCGCTGTTCGATCCGACGAGCGCCGAGCACGACACGATCGTCTCCGTGAACGTCAGCGTCTCGGGCCCCCAGGGAGTCCCACCGTTCTGCATCATGGAGTTGCAGTTCGCCGCCAGGAAGTTCGGCGAGGAGTGCCCTGAGACACCGAAGCCCCCGCACTCGTCGAGGACGGCCAGCCCATCCGCCGAACCAGGCCCCGAGAACGACACACCGAGGCCGAGGTACTCGTCCCGCAAAGGACCGGTGCTGGCGAAAACGCAGGGAGCAGTCACGTCATCGAAGTCGATCAATACGTGCGTGAGCGGGCGGTCGACGTCGACCACGGGGGGCGGCTCGAGGGGTATCTCGCCCGGGCAGACGACGCCGTCAACGATTCCCGCCTCCGCAACGATCGAGGAGAACAGCAGGGCCGTGAACGTAAGAACCAGTACCAGAGTCTTCATGATCTCGTCCTTTCTCTGTTGCGCTCGACTGCTAGTAAAGGGAACGGTATGCAGTGCCGTGCGAGCACCTGACGCCTGAGAGAGCGGGCGCCCGGTTCGTTCCCCCTTTCGTTTGCCCGCGAACGTGGCTCTGCCAAAGATAGGAGCCCGGGGAGCGGAAGTCAGCGCGCCAGCTGAAGGACGTCAAGGAGTGGATCGGCGTTAAATCAGCAGAACAGCCGACTCACCGGGTCGGGTCTCACCAATGATGAAGGCCAGCACATGGCAGGTCGGCCCCTGTCCCGCCAGCACTCGTGGCTGCCTCAACCTCTTGCGGGTTCGAGGCTAGCACAACGTTGACCAACATTCAAGAACAACGATTCGCGGTTCGGAAGCATGGCAGCTACTCGGTCTCTCAACGCGTGTCAGGAGGATAGGGCTTCTCCTCGTCATCGTGAGTTGTGATGAGCGGCGCGCAGGGCGGCCGAACCCGACAGGTGCGAAGTACCCATCGGGGCAAACACTGAGAAGCCCAAGCACTCGGCTGGGCCATACGAAGACCCCGCCCGAATGGGCGGGGTCTCTGTTGTGGCGTCCCTGATGTGTGAGAGTGGGAACCACCTGATGCTCTGGCTCGAGGATGCCAGCTACCTGAGCAGCACTATCTTGTGGACCGCCCGCTCCTCGCCTACCTCAAGGCGCACGAAGTAGACACCGCTCGGAAGGTCGCGGCCATCGTCGCCCCGACCATCCCACAGGGCAGTTCGGACGCCGCGGTGTGGAGCGTGGGAATCCACGAGGCAGGCTACCTTCCGCCCGGAAACATCGTAGACCCCGAGACGCACCCGCCCCTGCCACTTCACAGTGTATTCGACGACCGCGCCAGACGACGCCGGATTCGGAAAGCAGCGCAGACTCATCTTCTCGCCGGGGGTCGACTCGGCGCTGACTCCAGTTGCGTCGCTGAGGATCGCGAAGGCCGCCGGGGTGACAGCCGTCCTGACACCGCGGGAGTTTCTGACCGTGTAGCGGACATAGCAGTCTGACGAAGCCACAGCGGGAACTGTCCACTGATACCGCCCGCTGTTGGGCACGTCGTCGGCGATCGTGTGCCACCGTCCCGAGCTCCCGGTCGTCGAGTACTCGAGGGCGGCGGAGGACGTCTCACTGGTGGGCACGGCGGAAAGCCAATCGATGAACTGCGCTGAGCCTTGCACGAACCTCTCGTGGCCTCTCGGAAACACCGGCACGACTGTCAGGCTCTCGGGCGCCGTCGTCTCCCGAAAGCAGTGCAGATGGTTCTGGTAGTTCGGCCACGATCCCTGCTCAGCAACCAGTGCGATGTCTGGCAACCCATTGTGATCGACATCGCCGCCGGTCCTGAAGGCCTTGCAGCTCCCGTTGGGCGGGGTGGTGAACTGAGCGTCCTGCGTCCAGTGCCCGGCACCGTCACCGAGCCACAGCGTGCATGTGCCGTGGCCGAACGCGATGAGGTCGACGTATCCGTCAGCATCCATGTCGCAGAGCTGGGTCGCCTGATATCCACCCGTCGTCGGCAGAGACCCCGAGAAGTTGATCCACTGCTCAAGGTCCTCATCCCAGACCCAGACCTGCACCCCCTGCTCCGGGTAAGCCGTGATGAAGGAAACGTCCTTGCCGCCGTCGTTGTCGACGTCGCCGAGCGCGGTGCCGTTCATACTTGAGGGCGGAAGCCCGTCGTCGGCGAGCGTGAAACCGCCGGTGCCGTCACCGAAGTAGATCGTCCCATACGCGTGGCTGACCGCGATGTCCGCGTTGCCGTCATTGTTGATGTCACCGAAGACGAAATCCAGAGCCGAGTTTCCTCCGACGAACCCGAAGCTCTGACTCCAGGTGCCGTCGCCAGCGTTGAGGTAGACGTGGACCCCCGCGCCAGAACCGAAGGAGTTGCTCCCGATGTCGAGATCGCCGTCGTTGTCCACGTCGGCGAAATCCGTGCCGAACATCCCCCAGGTCTCGCCGCTCGTTGCCAGCCCGTCGTCCCACGGAGTCCAGTTCATCCCGGTCCCGTCACCGAGAGCAACCTCGATGAGCTGGTCGCCGAAATCATCACTCGAGTAGGCGTGATGCATCGCGTATCCGATGTCCCAGAGCCCGTCGCCGTTCACGTCACCTATTGCGATGCCCCCGTAGCCGAAGTAGCCGTTCTGGTACACGCTCCAGCTTCCGGCCCCGTCTCCAAACCACACCATGACCCCGTGCTGGCTTGGGGGGATGTAGGGTGAGCCATGGTCACCGATGGACAGGAGATCCACGTTTCCGTCCGCATCGATGTCGGCGAACTCGAATTCCGTGTTGCCACCCTCGAGCTCGGGGGTCCCGAGCCCGCTCGAACTCTCGACGAACTCCAGGGAGGATACGGTCGGAACGAGGAGCGCTATGAGAGCTATCGCTGCGGTGGCCGTGGTGACCGCTGCCATGATCCTTCCCTCGCTCGAGTGGCATCGAACGCGCTCACACGCAAGAACTTGTGCTCGTCCCATTCTACCACACCCGGGCCGCCCTGGAGCCTGGGATGTCACGCAGGCCAACCCCCTCGCCGCTGCTGTGCCCCGCCGCACGGGGGCCGTCGACAGCCAGGAGAACCTCTGTCACCTCTGCATGACAGGCGCTTCATCGGGCGTCCGAAGTGCTCCAGAACTGGACTCGCCTCCTCGAGTGGCTCGGGGAAGCGGCTCTTCTGATGCCCCGTGGCGAATGGGCCCTGGCGTCCCTAATGTGTGAGAGTTGGAACCGTCTCCTCGAGTGGCTCGGGGAGGTCGTAATCCTATGCGCCGGTGACAGCTAGATCTGCCTCCCCACGGTGGACGTGTTTCGAACTCTTGGCTTCCCTGCCAATCGTGCGGCGGTGGGCCTGTGAGATCCTCACTAGAGAGGCGGCGTGGTCGTGCCGGGGCGCGGCGTCAACGGGGACGAAACTTGGCGGGGCGTAGTAGACGAGTTTCGAACCCTCTCCTGGCTGCGGAGCGATCGTCCTGAGAAACTCCCAATCTACCTGATGTAAACTACCTTCCTCGCGGAAGCACTCCCGCCAGCCTCAACGAGGCAGAGGTAGACGCCCGACACCACCTCGCGACCCGCGTCGTCGCTGCCGTCCCAGAAGGCCTCGTGCTGCCCCGCGCCCCGTGCCTCGTCGTCGAGTAGCGTCCTCAAGAGCCGCCCCGCAGAATCATAGACTCGCAGGGTCACGCGTGAGGGCCTGAGCAGGTTGAAAGCGAGGGCAGTCCCTGCTCCGAACGGGTTCGGCCGGTTCTGATGCAGCCTGACCGCCGGGCCGGGATCGGCAGGACCGCACCCGTCTACCCCTGTGGGGTCCTCGTTGCTCATGGCCACCGCAACGGAGTTCTCACCCAGGACCGCGACAGCGATGTCCCAGTCGCCGTCCTGGTCGAAGTCCGCGCTCGCTTGTCCCATCGGATCGTCTCCCACGTGGACCGACAGGGCACTCGTGAAGGTGGCGTCGCCGTTGTTCAAGATGTATGTGAAGCTCGAGGCGGAGACCCCCTCCGTCGAGATCGCCACGTCTGGATCGTGATCGAAGTCGAAGTCGCCGCACGACGCACGACCGCCCGCTCCGGCGTAGTGCAGCACGGGATCTGCGAACGTCCCGTCCCCGTTGTTCAGAAGCATCGCCAACTTATAGGAGTTCTCTGCGAATCCCGAGACGGCGATGTCCACGTCGCCGTCGCCATCGAAGTCTTCGGTCAAGGGCGTCGTCGCGGTCCCCGAGGTCGCACCGATCGCGATTGTCGGCCCTGTCACGAAGCCTCCGGATCCGTCGTTCCTGAACAGCTGGACGTAGCTCGCCGTGAAGTACAGGTTACGGTAGTTCTTGACGACCACGATGTCGAGGTACTCGTCGGCGTCGAATCGACCCGCGGCGAGCCACGAGGGTTTAATGTACGCCCCGCTTGCGGAGTAGCTCCCCGAGGACGTGAGGGTACCGTCCCCGTTGTTCAGGAGGACGGTGAATGACCCCGAGTTGTGGTTGACGACAGCGACGTCGCTGGCGCCGTCGCCATTCAGATCCTCCGCGATGATCCCCGCGGGCATCAAGCCAACCGGGTAGTCCGCAGGCGCGCCGAAGGTACCGTCGCCGTCGTTCAGGAGCACCGAGACGTCGTTGCTCGAGGAGTTGGAGGTGACGATGTCGGGGTAGATGTCGCCGTCCATCCTCGCAATCTCTATCGCCAGCGGAGCGACGCCGACCGTGTACAAGGACGCGGGTCCGAAGGTCCCGTCGCAATCATTCAGGAGCACCGAGACGGTTCCCGGTGTCTCGTTCGCCACGGCGAGGTCGATCCAACCGTCGCCGTTCAGATCCCCGACAGCCACATCTCGTGAATCCACTCCCACGGCGTAGTGCACAGGCGTGTTGAAGAGGACTGCGGCACCGTCGCCGGCGATTGTGAGGAGGGCAAGCGGAGCCATGCACAGGATGATCGCCCGTGCTCGAAAGAGCGTTTCGCGTCCCATTTCCTTCCCCCTTCTCTCCACCACCGCCCCTGGACAAGATCGATCGTGCGTGGGGCAGGTTCCAGTGAGCATGTTGCGGCCTCGTGGCTCCTCATCGCTGAGATAACCGGCCGCGGGCATCCGGACGGCGATGGCCGCCCCCTCAATGGGCATGCGCTGAGTGACAGAATCACTCGCGGCACGGACGCGGCGGTCGGAGAGCGGTCGGTTCAGTGGGACCAGGTCGGTGAAAGAAGGAGGGTGGGGCCCTCTGGCAGGCTGAGACAACTCCCGTCCAGCGTGCGTTCTGCCAAGCCACCAATCCGTGATTTTACGTCAGTCGGTCGCGACGGTCAAGGCGCTCCTCATCCAAGGCAAGGAGAAAGGGGCCTGCTCTCACGAGCGGACCCCTTTTCCGTGCATGGCGGGGCATAGTAGACGAGTTTCGAACTCCTTAGGCTACAGGACTCGACATGTGTTCTGCGATCTTGGCCATTTCCATCTCCAACTGGCCGATGTCGGCCAGGGTCCCATCTACGAAGGCGCTCCATCCGACCGTGTGTTTGGCCAAGAAGGCCGCTTCCCTTATCTCCTCGTCTGTCGCACCGAACAGCTTGGCGACCCCGGAGTGGAAAGTGACACAGAAGCGACAATGGACTGCTGAGGCGACAGCAACGCCCATGAGCTCCCTGTACTTAGCCGGGATTAGAGACTCTCCCAGTATGTACTTCTTTATCAACTCCCAGCTGTGCTCCAACGCGAATGCGTCGTGCTCGAGTCCCTTCAAGAACGTGGGAACAACACCCAGGGTCTTCTCGACCTCCTGCAGTATCTCCTTCGATGCTGCCATTGTCTTCACTCCCTTCTTGCATCGCGACCGTGCGCATCATGCGCCTCACGAATCTGCTGAACACCTGCTGAGCGGGAGTCTGATGAGTTCTTCGCGGTTGCCGCGGCAGCTGGCAGGCGACAGAATTGCTGTGTGTAGTTCTGATGCGGGCGCGGGAACGAGGTTCCGTGGCTGTCTTCCGATTCCCGAGACCGACAGAGCGCACGCGCGGGCGACATCCGTAGCGAGAGGTAAGCTGGAGTCAAGCAGAAGGCTCCGGGGCGCCTTGGACGCCGAGGAAACGAGCGAAGGGCCCAGCCTTGACAGACTGTGCCCTTCATAGTAGCGGGGCATGCGAGACGAGTTTAGAACTCTCATCACGGCGCAAGACGACTGCCTGAGGGCGCTCCTTGCGGATTCCGTCGCCCTCGCTGACTGCGCTCACGACCGAGCCCGATCTGACGCGCTGGCAAGCGTCTTCTGATACCGAGGCTCCATTGGGCTGACAGGCGGACCATTCCCCCCGCCACACCTTCAGTTCCCAGGGCTCGGCGTTGTCGCGATCCGGGCCAATGGCGATCCGGTGTCGGCGACCGAAGACTCGGGCTAGCGTGCCATCCGGACACGCTGCCACGCGACGGAATCCCGACGCCCGAGTCGCTATTACGGGTCGAAGCAGTTCTAGCGTTTTCCTATTGACAGATCGCCCTGCTCCTGAGAAGGTTAGGATGTTAGGGTAGTGACTGAGGCTCGCACACAGAACAGCACACCGTCTGTGGGCCTCACGGGCGACGCCGGCCACCCCGGTCGGCTTCAAAGGAGGTCGCCCATGGAAACGGGGTTCAAAGCCCACCTCACTAAGTAGTCCACACACAAGTCGGCAAGGCCGTCGCCGGAGCCGGGCAGGTCTAGGTCCTGGTTCCACGGTTGTCTGCGTCAATGCCCAAGTGAAGAACGTGTGATTCCCTGGAATCAGAGCGCGGCGAGGCGTAGGCACTCGGCACGCTGGTGCCGAGCCAGACCGCAATCGGGCGACGGACTCAATCAGCGGAGGTCATCAATGGAACCCCTGAGGAAGGTCATCGAGAGGCTCACGGACAAGCTCCGGCCGCCGGAGCACGGAGCCGCCGCGGGCACGGGCGCTACCGACCCCGAGGCCCACGAGCTGTATCTTGAGGGACGCCTGCTGCTGGACCAACGCACGGTCGAGGCGTACGAGCGAAGCCTGAGGCTCTTCGAGCAGGCGATTACGCTCGATCCGTCGTACCCGCTTCCGTACGCGGGGCTCGCCGAAGCGTTCATCAAGCTCAACAACGTCCACAAGCTGACGCCGCAGGAGGCGCAGTTGGGAGCAACGCGTGCAGCCGCCAGGGCGCTCGAACTCGGTCCGTCACTTGCTGAGACCCACGTGGCCTTGGGATGGGTCCGCTGGGACTTCGAAGATGATCTCTCATCGGCCGAGGCCGCGTTCCGACGGGCGATCGAGCTGAGCCCGGGCCGCGCCAATGCTCACATGATGCTCGCGCATCTTCTAAAGCACGCCGACAGACCGGAGGAAGCTCTGGAGGAAGCTGAGCGCGCTCTCCGACTCGACCCCATGTCCGCATCCGTGAGGCGCGGGATGGTGCACTTCAAGGTGCGGCTCCGGGACTGGAGTGGAGCTCTGGACCAGCTGAAGGAGAACGTGGACCTCTATCCAGCCGACGCGGCTACGCACTCCGGCTTTGGCTACTTCCTGGCCAGTCTGGGCCGGCCGAAGGAGGGATCGGAACACATCAAGCGGGCCCTGGAGCTCGACCCGACGAATCCCCTCATCAGAGAGCTGAGCGCAACCGTCCTGATGAGGCAGGGGGAATTCGAGAAGGCGCTTGGTGAAGCACAGAAGCTGATTGACGGATCGCCCTCTGATCACGATGGCCACGCGCTGACGGGAGAAGCCCTGATGGGAATGGCACAGTACGAGGAGGCGATCGCGGCCTTCAACCGGGCGAAGGAGGCCATACACGCGCACGAGCCCGAGGGCGGGAACGAGCAGTTCATCGCC
>DAOWCM010000188.1 GCA_030639555.1 Candidatus Eiseniibacteriota bacterium
CGCCCCGACACGCTCGGCGTCGATAGGCCGTCTCGCCAGTGCTCCTTCGTTGAATGCCACCGGCGCCGCGAGGTCTATCGTGACCAGGTCGCGGCTCATCATCGCCTGCTCGCTGAACTCCCTCAGGTTCTGCTTGCGCTTCGCGCCGCTGATCTCATCTATGTGTTCGAGGACGCCCTCGACCGACCCGAATCGCGCGATGAGATTCGTAGCCGTCTTCTTGCCCACGCCGGGGACTCCGGGAACGTTATCGGACGCATCGCCCATGAGCCCCAGCACCTCGACGACCTGCGACGGCGGCACTCCGAACTTCTCCTCCACTCCCTCGATGGTGTACTCGACGTTCTTGCCCGAATCGAGAACGGTGATTGTGTCATCGACCAGCTGGAAGAAGTCCTTGTCTCCCGACACGATGACCGATCTTAGCCCCTCCTCCCTCGCAGCGACCGCGAGCGTGCCGATGAGATCATCGGCCTCGTAGCCTGGCTCCTCGACTATGTGTATTCCAAAGGCCTCGACCAGCTCGTGGATCGCCGTCAGCTGGTCCACGAGTTCGTCCGGCATCGGTTCGCGCGTGGCCTTGTAGTCCTCGTACGCCTCGTGACGAAACGTGGGCTCCGGTCGGTCGAACGCGACGACCATGTGAGACGGGGCAAGCTCGTCGAGGAGCTTGATGAGACTCGACGCGAAGCCGTACACGGCGCTCACGTTCTCCCCGCTCGAGTTGACAAGCGGACGTCGAATGAAGGCGTAGTACGATCTGTAGACCAGGGCGGTACCGTCCACGAGACAGAGAACGGGTTCGCCCGGGCCGCACGAGCGTCTGGTGGTCATGAGTAGAGATTCTTCTCTCTTATGTAGGCGCTGACTGCCGGGGAAACGAGGTAGCGGATGGACCGTCCCGTCCGGACCCTGTCGCGGATGTCACTGGACGAGATGCCGATGAGCGGCGTGTCCAGCAGGTGTGCTTTCTCCCTAATGCGCGGATCGCCATCGCCGGGTCCGACACCCGGCCGCGGCACCACGACGAACTCGCAGGAGCTGATGAGCTCGAGCGGGTCCTTCCACGTGAAGAACTGGGCCAGGCTGTCGGCGCCCATGATGAAGTAGAGCTTCTCCTGCTCTCCGAGTTCTCGTCTGAACTCGCGGACCGTCTCCACGGTATAGGAGGGTTCGGGCCGCCTGACCTCGAGGTCGGAGAGAGCGAGTCTGGGGTTCCCATCGATGGCCAGCCTCACCATCTCGAGGCGATGCTCCACTGAGGTGACGTCGTCGCCGGACTTGTGGGGCGGACGGGCGGACGGAACGAAGATGACCCGGGAAAGCCCCAGCAGGTCCAGCGCCTCCTCGGCGATTATCAGGTGGGCAATGTGGATCGGGTCGAAGGTTCCGCCCATGAGACCGGTGGCCAAGTGGTTCGTTCCTCCCCGGAGGAAATCGGCTAGCCCGAGAGGGCAGCTTTTTCAGTGGCCGCCGTGCGGGCCTCCTCCGTCTCAGGATACAACTCCATGAGCCGCTGGTACTCGCCCTCCGCGAGCGCTCGTGACCCCTCGGCCGCGAAGCTCCTCGCCTTGTCCAGCAGGGCCGCGCGCGCCCACACGGTATCGGGGTACTCCACGATGACGGACTCGAGGTAGACGCGTGCCGCCTTCGGCTGGCGGAGGCTGAAGTACAGCGTCGCGCTGTCGTAGCGCTTCGCCGCGAGCCTCGTCCTTAGCTCGAGAACCCTCTCGGCGGCCTCGTCGACGAAGCCGCTTGAAGGAAACGCTGCAAGGAAGTACTCGAACTGGCTGATGGCCTGCTCGGTCATGCTCTGGTCGAGCGCGGTGGGCAGCACCTGATCGAAGAACGTCATACCCAGCTTGTACTCGGCCTCAGGCACCAGCGTCGAGCGGGGGTAGTCCGACAGGAGCCTTCGATACGCCTCCTCGGCGGACGCGTAGTCGGAGATCGCGCGGTGAGCGTCCGCGAGCGCGACGAGCGCATCGTCGGCGGTCTCGTGAAGCGGCGTGTCCAGAGTGATGCGCTTGAAGATCTCGATGGCCAGCGTGTAGTCACCGCGTTCGGCCGCCGCCACACCGAAGTCGTATGTGTCCTCGGCCGTCGCCTCGCCGAGTTCCGGCACCGAGGAGCAACCTGCCGCCACCAGAAGCGCGGAAGTGAGCAGCGCGACGACAAGAAGGGCGCCCGCAAACCGGGGCATGCTGTTGTGAGCCACGTGAACACCCTCCGCTCGCGAACGAGCTCAAGCGTAAGCTAGTCGGTCGACCTGCTCGTGTAGAAGAGGTAGATGAGCCCGCCGACGATGCCCGCCACGATGACGGGCTCAAAGATCTTGTCCCATCCGCTCTGTTCCGACTCGGGCGAAGCGAACGTCTGCCCGGGCGCCTTGAGGTCGTCGACGCGTCCGCCCGAGATGATCTCGCGGCGCTCGCGCTGAACGCCTCCTGCCCAGACGATCGTCTTCGTCTCGTCGGAGAGCTCGAATCGGATGTCGACGGCGGTCCTGCGCTCGAACCTGCGCGCTCCGACCACCCACTCGCGCCATGACCGCGGGAGCGATGTCTGGCAATAGACGATCCGGTAGGCGATCTCGTATACGCCCGCGTCGTCCGGGTCCTCTGATGCCGTCATCTGTCCGGCCCTGACCGTGTGCCCGTGTGAGGTCAGTTCCTCGAGCAGGATCGACTTCATGAGCCAGTTGGCGTCGTGTGTGTCAACCTGCCTGAGGTGCAGTCGCGAGCCCTCGGGCAGCCCCATCCGGGTAACGGCCTCCGCCATCACTTCCCCGGTCAGCTCGCTGATGACGGCGAGGTTCGACTTCGGGACCACGGAGACGGGAGGGTCGTCTTCGTCGCTCACGGACGCCGGAACCGCGAGGCCGCCGCTGGAGGCGCCGCCGAACCCGGCGGACAGTCCGAACTGGTGCGTCCCGCCGAGATCGGAGGATCTGTACGCGTAGTCGACCGCCCACCGTTCGTTCCAGTTGAGACCGACACCGCCGGTCAGACCGGACAGCGCCGTTTCGTCGCCTCCGATCCAGCCTCCCCTCAAGGCCAGGTACCGGACGGGCGCATACTCGGCGCCGATGCGAGTCATTGGACCAAGGTCGTTGACCTTCTCCAGGTCCATCGACAGCAGAACACCGTGCCACAGGTACGATCCCCCCACCGTCATCGTCACGGGCAGAGGATCGGTGCCGTTTTCGAAGGTCAGTCCCGGGCCCAGGTTCCGGACGGCCGCTCCGACATTCATGTCGTCGTTCACGCTGTAGAGCACGCCCAGATCAACGGCGTAGGACGACGCTCCATGGTCGCCCAGCGAACTCGAGAGGAACTTGAGACCGGCTCCCACGCCGACGTCGGCGGACATGCGCCTGCCGTAGCCCACAATGCCGGCGAAGTCGCCCGATTCGAACGAACCCTCACCCGTGTTATCCCAGGAGCCGGCCCCGCCCTGCTCGAGCGCGACACCGATGCCCGCGTCGCTCCCTGCCGGCGCGGCGTAGCTCGCGTAGTTGTACTTTACGCCCGAAAGCCAGGAGATGTGAGAGAGCGTCAGCCGGTGCCCGTCGACCTGCGTGAGGCCCGCCGGATTCCAGTGCAACGCCGTCCCGTCGTCAGCGATGGAGGTGTATGCACCACCCATCGCCGCGGCGCGAGCCCCGATGCCCACACCGAGAAACTGCGCCCCGGACGTCCCTTGCGCCAGAGAGGCCGGCGGCAGAACAGCCACCAGAACAGCCACGAGAACCGCGAGCTTGTCAGACGTCATGTCGTACCCTCCCGGATTGCATGCTACCTGATGACGGCGACCTTCTTGACCGATTCACTCTCGCCAACCTGGATCCTGAGGAAGTACACACCGCTGGCGACGGAATCGCCGGCATCGTTGTCCCCGTCCCAGTTGATGGGGGAGCCACCCTCGAGCGTCCTTACATGCGTTCCGGCCATGTTGTAGACGCGCACCATGGCCGTTCCCTCGTACGACCCCAGTGTGATTTCGACGCTCTCTCCGGCGAGAGGCTCGAAGGAGTTGGCGTTGACGGCGACGACGCCGGTCGGACCGTCGGAGGTGGACGGAAGAACGGTGACCGTGACCGTCGTGTCGGCGACCGATCTCGAGAAGTAATCGGTCGCGGTGATGATGACCGGGGCGTCTTCCACCGGCACGAACGAGTTCGCTTCAGAGATCTCGTACGTGACGGTGTAGCGTCCGCCCGTGGTCTCCGAGACGCCGACGTCGGCCGGGTCGAACTCGCTGTCCACGTGGCTGAAGTCCGCGGTGATATCGTACCCGGTGTCGTCCCACATGGTTGTGATCGTGATGGTCTCACCCGGCTCGAGGGTGTCGTCTCCGCCGCTCACCGTCGAGGAAACGTGCTCGGGCGGCGCCACGTCGAAGATCACGTCGAACGAGAGTATCGGGACGGAGGTTGACGGACCGTTGACGTGGCCCTGTCCGTCGGCGGTCGGCGTGCCGTCATAGGCCCGCACGAAGACCTGGAGCACCTCGTCGAGTTCACCCGGGGTGCAGGACGTGCACGCGACGCTGCCCGCCCAGGTGACGGTGTCCGGGCGCCCCAGGGCTACCTCGATCCACTCCTCCTGGTCGACGGACATCTCGACCGACAGCACGCCGGCCCGATCGTAGGCCCATCCGGTCAGCTCGGCAACCGATGAGTCCACTCTGATCTCCATGGTGGTCGTGTCGGCGTAGTCAACACCGAGTACGGGCGGCGACGTGTCGAGGTCGACCA
>DAOWCM010000141.1 GCA_030639555.1 Candidatus Eiseniibacteriota bacterium
CCCAGTCCCGGAGGCTCGTGCATGTCCGGGAGGTCCGGCATGGCCGCCGCGAGACGCTCCGCCACGAGCTGTCTGGCGAAGTAGATGTCGACGTCGTCCCCGAAATAGACGTAGATGACGGCCATTCCGAAGGCGGAGGTCGACTTGATCTGCGTGACGCCCGGAAGGCCGTTCATCGCGGATTCTATCGGGTACGATATGAGCCGCTCCACCTCCTCGGGCGACATGCCGTGCGCCTCGGCGAAGATGGGGACCATGATCGGCGAAATGTCCGGGAACGCGTCGACCGGCATCCCCGAGTAGCTGAAGACCCCCACCGCGATGACCGCAAGCATGCCGAATACGACAACTGCCCGCGTGCGGAGAGAGAGTCTGACGATCTTGGCTATCACGATGCGTCTCCTTCCATCCTCGCTGCTCCGGACCGCGCAAGGGAGCGCACACGGAAGCAAGGTTCATTAGGCGTAAGTCGACGCATCAATGACCGTGACCGGCGTGGCTGTCGAGTCCACTCGTCACTACCTCCGCCTTGAGCGCGAAGGCCCCTTCTGCCACATACTGCTCTCCCCGGCCGAGACCGGTCGCTATCTCAACGTGAGTTCCGTTCGTGCGCCCCAACACCACGGGCACGGATTCGAACGCATCTCCCTCGGGGATGAACACGACGGTCTCGCCCTCGAGCGACTGCACGGCATCTCTCGGAATCATGACGGGAACCTCGAGCTGCTCGGACGCCGCGTAGGCGGTGACGAAGAGCCCCGGTCGCCATTGCCCGTTGGTGTTCGGTATCTCAACGCGCGCGAGGGCCGTGCGTGTCTCCTCGTCGATGACGGGAGACACGAAGTCGACGACGGCGGTCGCGTCAGGGATATCGATTCCGGATGCAGAGATGGTCACGCTCTGTCCCTCGCGAATGGAACCGAGATCGCTCTGCGGAACATCGAGGTCGATCCAGACCGTACTGAGGTCGGCGATGGCCAACACGTCCGAGTCCTCTCCCACGGTCTCGCCCAACACAAGGTGCAGCTCGATGACGGTCCCACCGATCGGGGCGCGTAGCTCGTGGCGCGTCAGGGCCCCGGCCTCGTGGCTTGCCGTCAGAGTATCGATCTCGTCATCGTTCACTCCCAGCGCGTGCAGCGTCTGCTCCGCCGTCTGGAACTCGATGTCCGCCTCTCACCACGCCTGTCTGGCATCCAGGTAGCTCTGCTCTGCGAGGATCTCTCTCTCCCAGAGTTCCTTCTCACGTTCGTAGGAAATCACAGCCAGTTCCCGCCGTCCCCGTGCACCCAGGTACTGGGCGCGCGCCTCGGCCAGTTCTCGGCTGGCCAGGACCGCCAGCAACTGGCCTGCCCTGACATCGTCACCGATCCGCACGCTGACCTCGCGTACGACGCCGGGAACCGGCGGCACCACGTGGGCCAGCCGTTCTTCGTTGACACGAACTTCGCCGAGAAGTCGCGTGTGCAGCTCGAGTCGACCCGGGCCGGCCGTCGCAAGCTCGATGCCGGCGTCGAACCTGTCGCGTCCGGACAGCACGAGCCCCGTCTCGTCGGCGTGATCATCGGCGTCGCTATGGTCATGGCCTTCGTGAGCGTCCGTCTCCTCGGCCTCGTGGTCGCTGTGGTCGTGGCCCTCGTGGCCGTCGATCTTCTCAGCCTCGTGATCGTCGCCGTGGTCACCGTGGTCGTGGCCTTCGTGCCCGTCGACCTCCTCAGCCTCATCGTGATGTTCCTCGGCGTCGTGTGTGTCGCAGCCCGTGGTCGCGAACGCCAGGAGCAGGACGAGCGCGAGCATCGCTGCAACAGAGATATGACTGACAATGGCTCTCTTCATCGGATGTCTTGCCTCCGTCTCATCGCGATATCGTGAAGGAAGGGTCCGTGCGAACGACGGGCAACGGGAACGCCCGTTCATCGTGCGAACGCTTCTTCCGCTAGTTATGTCTGTTGGTGTACCGGAGGTGGTTCAGGACGGATCAGAGTCGAAGGACGACAGTGTCGCCGGTGGGGGGTCGCTCCGGGATCGGAGCGGACGAACTGGATCTCGTACCGGATGCGCGCGGCCGTGAGTTCCCCGGCGCGTCGATGGGGTCGATGGCCTGGTCGGTCGGGCGCGAGAGCCCGCGCTTCCCTGAGACGACCGGAGGCGGAACTGCCACGCCGCCGCCGAGAACGACGTCGGTGCAGCTGTCGCGGCAGTCGACCGCGTCTGCCGCGCGAGTGAACCCCTCCGCGGGTGTCCTCTCCCTGTCCTCTCCTCGCGCTCTCGAACCGCTGCAAGCTCCATTCACGGCAACATCGAGAGCGAAGCTCCCGTCGCTATCTATGCAGAGCGCCAGCGCGTGAGCGCTGGGCAGCGTCAGCCCCAAGCAGAGCATGATCAGCGTCGCTGTTCTGAAGATCTTCATGAAGCTCCTGCGTGTGCAAAGTGAGCTCCGAATCGAGCGTCTTCTATCTCGCATATCAGCTACATTATAGCCGACTCAGGCTGTCATGTCCAGCGTGCCGGGGCGACGGATGCGCAATCGCACAGAGCGCGGCCGCAGAGACTACTCGTCTGAGGGCACGAGCGCTTCTTCCATGCGGTTGAGCCGCGCGAACTCCCGGGCGAGCATGATCACAGTGACCGCCGTCGCAAGCACATCGGCGATGGGGAACGCGACGAACACGCCGTTCAGCCCCATCACAAGCGGAAGCGCCAAGACGAGCGGGATGAGGAAGATGATCTGCCGCGAGAGACTCAGGAAGAGCGCCGGGCCGGCGCGCCCCAACGCGAGGAACATGGTTGCGCCCATTATCTGGATGCCAACCATGGGGAAGGCCAGTGCGATGGTGCGAAGCGCGGTCACGGAAAGCTCTATGAGCTCGCGGTCGCGCGTGAAGAGCTGAATCAGCGGCCGCGCGAATACTATCAACACGCCGAACGCACCAACGGCAAAGACGGTCGAGCGGATGCTCGAGATGCGGAGGGCGCGCTTCGCCCTGTCGAACTGCCGTGCTCCGTAGTTGTACCCGGCCACCGGCTGCAGCGCCTGCGAGAATCCCAGCATGGGCATAAACGCGAAGTGGATCAACCTGTTCAGAATGCCGTACGTCGCTATCGCTATGTTGCCGCCGTAGTGCCCGAGCGTCCTGTTCAGTATGACGACCACCGCGCTTCCCGCCACCATGCGTCCGAACGACGACGCGCCGACCGCGAGCGTCTCGCGTACGATGGACGGCGAGAGTCTGAGGTCGCTGAGTCTCATGGCCAGGCTGCTTCTTCCGCTGGCGAAGTAGATCACGATGAAGGCGGTCGTGCACGCCTGCGCCAGCACGGTCGCGAGCGCCGCGCCGCGCATGCCCATGTCCAACCCGAAGATGAAGATGGGGTCCAGTGCGATATTGACGCCCGCGCCGATGATCATGACGGTCATCGCGATCTTGGCGCGGCCCTCGGAGCGGATGATGTTGTTCTGTGACATCGCATAGCAGCGGAAGGCCGTCCCCCACAGGATGATCGACAGGTAATCCCGGGCGTACGGCAGTATCTCCTCCGTCGCTCCGAATATCCTCAGAAGCTCATCCAGAAAGACGAGGCCGCCCGTGGTCAGGACCGCCGCAAACAGGAACGTCAGCGTCAGGGCGTTCCCGAACGCCCGGTGGGCACGCGCGTCGTCTCCGGCGCCGAGCGCGCGCGAGATGATGGACGCGCCGCCCATGCCGATGAGCTGCCCGATAGCCAGGATGATGAGCTGAACGGGGAAGCAGATCGCGAGGCCGGCTATGCCGAGCGTACCTACGCCGCGTCCGATGAAGATGGCATCGACGAGGTTGTAGGTCGCCATGACCCCCATGCCGACGATCGCGGGAATGGACAGGCGCCAGAGGAGCGCGCCGATGTCCGTGTCGGCCAGGATGTGGTTACGCTCCGGGTCAGGCACTCGCCGCCTCCGCGTCTGAGCTGCCTCTGCTACGCAGCCTGGCCATCACGCGGGCGACGCCCGCCTGGGCGTCCTCCACGAGCAGGTAAAGACTGGGCACCAGCACCAGAGTGATGAGGGTCGCGAAGACGATCCCGTATCCGAGCGACACGGCCATCGGGATCATGAACCGCGCCTGGCGAGACGTCTCGAAGATCATTGGCGCGAGTCCGCCGTAGGTGGTCATCGTTGTCAGGAGGATGGGCCGGAAGCGGCGGACCCCGGCCTTGTGGATCGCTTCCTCGGCACTGAGACCCTCGCCCCGGAGCTTGTTGGCGTAGGTGATGAGGATGAGCGAGTCGTTCACGACCACGCCCGAGAGCGCAATGATGCCCATGAGACTGATGATGCTCATGCTGTATCCCATGAGAAGGTGGCCGAGCACCGCCCCCACGATGCCGAACGGTATGGCCATCATCACCACGAGAGGCTGGGCGTAACTCTTGAACGGGATCGCCAGGAGCGCGTACGAGATTATCATGGCCAGCGCGAAGCCTCCGATGAGTGCACTCATGCTTTCCTTGATGTCGGCCTGGAAGCCCTCGAACGAGTACGAAAGACCGGGGTAGTCCTCGACGAGCGACGGCAGCACCGACGCCTCAAGGCTGGCCTGCACGACGGAGGTCTGGTCGAACGGCTCCACGCCGCTCGTGACCTGCACCGTGCGTCGCCCGTCCCGCCTGGAGATGCTCGTGTAAGCGCGCCCGCGGTCCACGTCGGCCACCTCCAGGAGCGGCACCCACGTCCCCGCCGGGGTCTGCACCAGGAGATTCTCCACATCCGCCTCCCGGCTCCTGGCTTCCTTTGGCAGGCGCACGAGAACCTTCACCTCGTTGCGGCCCCGCTGTTGCCGGAGGGCCTGTGCGCCGTAGAACGACGATCGGACCTGCCGCGCGACCGAACTCGCGGTGAGACCGACCGCCTGTCCCTCGGGCCGGATCCGGAAGTCCATCTGTTCCTTGCCCGGGCTGTAGCCGTCGTCGATGTCTCTCGTGTAGGCGAATTCCGCAAGCCGCCCGGCCAGGTCTGAGCTGGCCCGGTTGAGGGTCTCTACATCCCGGTGCGACAGCTCGATGGTGAGCGCGGCTCCGGCGCCCGGCCCACCGCGGTCGGCCTCGAAGCGCAGCATCTCGAGGCCCGGGATCTGCCCGGTCTCCTCTCGCCACAGACCGGTGAACCGGAACGTGTTCATGGGCCGCTTGTCCGGATCGGTCAGGTAGACGGTCACCTCGATCGTGTTCTCGTTGACGCGTCCCTTGATCCCCTCGGACAACCTGTCACCGCCGTGCTCGTCGATGACGCGGCCGGCGGCTTCCTCCAGGAGACCTCTGACCTCTCGCGCCCGCTCGAGCGGAACGCCGTAGGGCAGCACCGCCGTGACGACCGCACGGTCCGACTCGACCTTCGGCATGAGGATCATGCCCATGCGCCCGCTGAACAGGTAGCTCAACACGAGCATGAGCAGCACGAGCCCCAGGGCGACGGTGACGCGGCGGTTGTCTATGATCCTATGAAGGAACCGCGAATACCGGCCCTTTATGAACAGCTCGAGACCCGCCGCAATCCGCTGCTGCACGCGGTTGATGCGGCCCTCAAGACCCTTGTGTTCGCCGGAGTTTCCGCGGGCCAGGTGCGCCGGCAGGATGAGGAGCGCCTCCACCCAGGAGATGATGAAGACGGTGACCACGACCATCGGGATGGAGACGAAGATCTTCCCCATGAAGCCCGGGACGAACGCGAGCGGCAGAAACGCCACTATGTTCGTCAGAATGCTGAACGTGATGGGCATCGCGACGTCGCGCGCGCCCTGGATCGCCGCCTGCAGAAAGCCCATTCCGCGACGACGGTACTCGTAGATGTTCTCCCCCGCGACGATGGCGTCGTCGACCACGATGCCGAGCGCGATGATGAACGCGAACATCGTGATCATGTTGATGGTCACACCGATCGCGGGCATCAGGAGCAGGCCGCCCAGGAACGAGACCGG
>DAOWCM010000384.1 GCA_030639555.1 Candidatus Eiseniibacteriota bacterium
GTACGTGACCCGAACCGGCTCCCCGCCCATCGTGGGCACGACGTATATGTCGCCGTTGCCGTCGTAGTTGCCGCTGAATGCGATGTGCGCCCCGTCCGGCGAGAAGCGTGGGAAGGCCTCCTCACCCGCCGGCGAGCTCAGGCGATGCGCCACGCCTCCAGCCTTGGGCACCACCCAGACGTCGCCCGCGTAGACGAACGTGATGTGCGTCGCGGAGACATCCGGGTAGCGGAACATCCGCGCGTCCACCTGCGCCTGGGTGGGCGCGGCGCTGAGGAATGACGCAATGGCAAGTGTGGCGACTCCATATCGCATTCTGGGGGTCTCCTGTCGTGCTGCATGGTCGTCAGCGATCGAGAGCGTTAATCTCTCCGGTGTTACGGCGGTTTTCAAGGCTCGGTCGACGGTTGTGCAACATTGCCGGCCGCGATCGTCATACGGGGCAGCACAATCTCAAGGAGTTGACGATGTCCGCAATGCACGCAGTGTGGCGACGACGCAACCTCTTGTCCGGCTTGGTGTTGGCCGTCCTGCTCGCGCTCCTGCCGGCACCGGCTCTGGGCCAGGACGCGTTGCAGTCCACGGCCGACCAGCGGCGGAGCCTGGCGATCACTGTCTATAACCAGAACTTCGGGTTGGTGACGGAGGTTCGCGACGTGACGCTGGTGCGCGGTACGGCCGCGCTCGAGTTCATGGACGTGGCCTCCCAGATCCAGCCCGAGACGGTCCACATCAAGGCGCTGGGCGGGGGTCGGCTGCAGGTCCTGGAGCAGAACTACCAGTACGATCTGCTCAACCCACAGAAGCTGCTCGAGAAGTACGTGGGCAGGACGGTCACGGTACACCGCTACAACTCCAAGACGGGCCGGGACGAGGAGTACGAGGCCGAGGTTCTGTCGGTGAACGGCGGCCCGATTCTCAGGATCGGAGACGAGATCACATTCAACTTCCCCGGCCGATTCTCGTTTCCCGAGATTCCCGAGAACCTCATAGCCAAGCCGACGCTGGTCTGGCTCTTGGACAGCCGCGAGACGCGGCAGCAGCTTGAGGTCTCGTATCTCTCGCAGGGTCTCAACTGGAAGGCCGACTATGTCTTCGTGATCAACGAGGACGACACGCTGGGCGACCTGACCGGCTGGGTGACTCTCACCAATCAGAGCGGCACGACCTACGAGAACGCGCAACTGAAGCTCGTGGCCGGCGACGTCCAGCGGGTGACGAACCAGGGACGGCGCCGCATGGAGATGGATGCGCTGCGTGCGGCCGCGTCCGAGGCGAGTTTCGTGGAGGAAGGCTTCTTCGAGTACCACCTCTACACGATGCAGCGCCCCACCACCCTGCGGCAGAACGAACAGAAGCAGGTGGTTCTGCTCGAGGGCGAGGACGTAGGCATCCGGAAGCGGCTGATCTTCTACGGGCAGCAGTACTGGTACCGTGGCTCCTACGGCCAGCTCCAGTCGAACCAGAAGGTCGGTGTGTACCTCGACATCGAGAACAGCGAGGACAACAACCTGGGCATGCCGCTCCCAATGGGCATCGTCCGGGTCTACAAGGCTGACCGATCGGGAGCGCAGCAGTTCATCGGTGAGGACCGGATCGATCACACGCCGAGGGACGAGCGGATCCGCATCAAGATGGGTGAGGCGTTCGATGTCGTGGGCGACCGGAGCCAGATGGACTACACCGTGATCAGCGGCTGCGTCTCGGAGAGTAGCTGGGAGATCAACCTGCGGAACCACAAGGACGAAGACGCCGAGGTCCAGGTGGTGGAGCCCGTGGGCGGCGACTGGGACATCCTGGAGTCCAGCCACGAGGCGACGAAGCTGGATGCCTTCACGTTCAAGTATGAGGTGACGGTCCCGGCGCGCGGCGAGACGACGATCGAGTACCGCGTGCGGGTCAGGTGGTGCTAGCTGGCTGACGCCGGTGAGCACGAGGCGGGGGACCTCCGGTGAGGCCCTCCGCCTCTGTCTCCAGAGGACCGCCGTGTAGCCACGCCGTGTCCCACCGTTATCTTAGTGCCCGACTCTTCCGTGAGCTGACGGGTTCATGAACGCCAGCGCCGCCCTGATAACAGATCCCACTGCCGTCTTCGGCTACATCGCCGCCGTTGCGGGCCTGATCTTCTGGGCGAGCACGCTTCCCCGGTTCAGGAAGCTCTTCGCCCTCACGCCGCCGGTCATATACGCCTACTTCGTGCCGACCATCTCGGCGGCGGTGGGCATCATCCCCGGCGACTCGCCGGTGTACGGCTGGATGACTCGTTACCTGCTGTTGGTGGCCCTGATCCTGCTCATGCTCTCGGTGGATGTGAAGAGCATCCTGCGCCTGGGGCCGATGGCGCTGTTCATGGTGGTCGCCGGCTCGGTGGGCATCGTGCTCGGCGCCGTGGTTTCGTTCCTGCTGTTCGGAGCATTTCTGCCGGAGGA
>DAOWCM010000084.1 GCA_030639555.1 Candidatus Eiseniibacteriota bacterium
GATCCGCCTGGCCCGGAGGTCCGTCCGCGAACCCGTCTCCTCGTGAACCTCCGCGAGAATGCTCTCTATCTCATCGAGCTTGCAGCGCTTCACGACGCCCGTGACCATCTTGATCGTGGCTTCCTTCTTCGCGTCGCTCGACAGGTCGATGCTACGCTCTCCCAGAAACGAGAGAGACATGCCCGGCTTGTCGCACAGCCTGACGGCCCGCCTCAGGGCCACCGTCCAGGGAACCCGGGCATCCGCCACGGTGCCTGTTGTTACGTAGAAGGTCGCCGTCGCTCCGTGCTCCCTGAGAATCGGAAACGCGTTCCTGTAGTTGTCCTCGTATCCATCGTCGAACGTTACTGCCACGTTCCTCGGGTCCACGCCACGCCGGGAACGCATCTGCTGCACCATCTCCCCGACGCTCACGATCCGGTGTCTCCTGGCGAGGAAGGCCACCTGGCGCGCGAAGACCTCGGGCGCAACCACGAGGCTCTTCTGCACGTAATCACCGGCCCAGGACTCGTCGGCACTGACAGAGTGGTAGCGGAGGATGGTCCCGCCCACACGGTGCAGCCCGGCCATGCCCCGAACGACCAGCCCGGAATTCCTGACGCTCCGTCCCGCCTGCCTGGCCAGGTCGTCGAAGCCGTTCCTTTCTGTGCGCTTCCCGCTCATTGAGTTGTGTGTCCCTCACCTGGTGTCATGTCAGACCTCGCCCCGGCCGCGCGGAGAGAGCGTCTCGTCGCCCGTAGCCTTCGCGCGAGCCTCTCGCCCTGCGGTGAGACGCGCCCACTCCTCGAGACCGGGCGCCCGCTTCTTCAGGACGGACAGATAGAACGCTACCGTGTCGTCGACCATTCGCCCTGCCGTGAACCTCGACCGCACGCGGGCCCGTCCCGCCTCTCCCATTCTGCGCCTGAGACCCGGGTCGCGCAGAAGCTCCAGCACGTGGCGAGCGATTCCCGCGGCGTCTCCCGGGGGGACCAGATGCCCGGTCACCCCGCTCTCGATGAGTTCCCTGTTGCCGCCGACGTCGGTGACCACCAGCGGGCGGCCGGCCGCCATCGATTCCAGCACGACGTTCGAGCACCCTTCCTTGAGCGACGTCAGCACCGAGACGTCGATCTCGGACAGAAGGGCGCCGATGTCATCCCTGGCGCCGGTGAGCCGGACCACGTCCGAGAGCCCCATGGACGTCACCCGGCGGGCCAGTTCGTCGCGTAGCGGCCCACCGCCAACTATCCGGAACCGGGCCTCCGGCTCGTCCTCTGTGATGAGCTTCACGGCTTCGAGAAAGGTGCCGTGGTCTTTCTTGGGCGTCAGGCTCGCGATCATCGCCACGCAGCCACCCCGGCCGGACGCCTCCGCGCAAGCGGAAGCTCGTTCGGCCCCGGGTGCGCCGGCGCCCTCGAGACCACCCGCGATCCCGTGTGCGCCTTCGCCCTCGCGCCGCCCGTTCGCTCGCCCCAGCGATACGCCGTTGTAGATGACGTGTATCTTCTCGGCCGGTATCAGGTGGCGGCGCGATACGTGATCCTTCACCGCTCCCGCGTTGGCTATCACGCGGTCGGTCAACCCGGCCAGTGCCCACTCGACGGCAACCGTCGCCGACCTCGCGTGGATGTCCACGTTGCGCACCGATGATATGATAAGCGGGACGCGCATCAGTCGTCCGGCCAGGAGACTCCTCCAGTTGGCGGAGAAGAGATAGGAGTGCAGCACCGCGGGCCGCTCGCGCCTGATGAGGTCGGCGAGCCTGAACGTCGTGCCCGAGAGACCTCCCTTCTTCTTCTCCATGTAGATGACGCGGACGCCTGCGTCCTCTATCTCGTCGCCGAGCACGTCGGGTCCGTGCAGGCAGCACACGACGGGCTCGAACAGGTCTCGCGGAAGGCGCTTCACGAGCTCGGCCGTCTGCCGCTCCGCCCCGCCGCGGCCCAGTTGGCCGATGACGTAGAGGATCTTGATCCTCCCCGCCGGTGCGAGCGTCGCTCGCCCTGCGAGCGCCATGTCGTAAAGGGCCTCGGTCTGTCGGACCATCTGCTCGCCCCTGAACCTCCGCCCGAACTCGTCGCGGGCAGCAGCAGCCATCCGGGCGCGCAGCTCCGGATCCCGCGCCAGCGCGCGGATACCGTCGGCGAGAGCCCCGGGATCACCTGGCTCGACGGTCACGCCGGTCACACCGTCGGTGAGCGCCTCGGGAACACCGCCGACGGCCGTCGCCACGCAGGGAACGCCGGACGCCATCGCCTCCAGGATCGTTATCGGCAGACCCTCCCAGTCGGAGGAGAGTACGAAGATGTCCGAGGCGGCGAGCAGGTCGGGTACGTCCAGACGCTGCCCGAGGAACAGGACTCGCCGGGACAGCCCGAGTTCATCCGCGCGCGCCTCCAGTTTCTCCCTCTCCGGACCCGACCCAACCACCAGCACGCGGAGCGCTTTCATGTCGGACAGCCGTGCCGTCGCGTCCAGCAGGGTGCGCCTGTTCTTCTGCTTCGTGAGACTCCCGACGTTCAGACAGACGACGGCGTTGCCCGACAGCCCGAGTTCCCGTCGCACCGACGCCCGATCGGCGCCCGAGACGATACGCTCCTTGTCTATCCCGTTCAGTACCGTGACGAACCTCGACCCCGGTATCCTCCCGCACTCCGTGTGCGCCCGCCTGACGGCGGCCGACACGGCTATCTGTGCGTCCTCCCTGAGGGCGGCCGCGCGGCTCAGGTAGTGCCTGCCCGGTCCCCGCGTGTGCACCACGTTGTGTTCCGTACGGACCACCGCTCTCGCTCGACCGAGAATCGCGGCCGGCAATCCCGCCGCCAGCGCGGTAAAATTGTGGTTGTGGACGACGTCGAACTGTCCGCGCCTGACAATCCTCGCAAGCCTCGCAATGGCCCTGAGATCGAACCTGCTCCCTCGTCCGAGCACGTGGACCGGGACACCGGACGCCGCGACCGAGTCGGCGAGGGGGCCGGCCGAGAGCACGCAGCAGACCTCGGGCTCGTAGCGAGAGCGGTCATGCCACTTCGCGTACTCGGCCACGACGCGCTCGGCGCCTCCGGCCTGCATCGACTCGACCACGTGAAGGACCTTCGCCATCAGGCGTCCTCCCCTTCCGCCCGGACGACGCCTCTCCCATCGTCTGCCGTAGCGCCCGGGCGCGCGGCCCTGAGCGCCTCCGTCGACGCCGCTCCGTCCCACTTCAGGGGAACCTCCGAAACCACTCTTCTGAACTTCTGGTTCGCCGAACGCGGGATGTCGTCCATCTGTTCGACCTTGATGTTCACGGTCCGCCCCAGTCTGACGCACAGGTTCCGGACCAGCTCGTCGGTCTCCTCGTCCGTCAGCTCCCGGTCCGTGGCTACCCTCGCCGTGTAGTCGGTGAGCGTGTGCTGAACGAACTGCGACGCCTTGATCCCCTCGACGTACATGAACGGACGCAGGATCATGAGAGGCGGAAGCAGGCGCCCGTCCGGCGTGCTGATGATGTCGCCCTGTCTTGTCGCGACCAGGCCCATGAGCGGCAGACCTCGTCCGCACGTGCACACCTCCGTCGACAGTGACGCGATGTCGCCCACATCGTAGCGAAGCAGCGGCATGGCCATGTTGTGCAGGCCCGTGCCCACGAGCCGGCCGGGAGTGCCGGCTTCAACGGGGTTCCCGTCGCCGTCGACGATCTCGCAGATGCCGTGTTCCTCGAAGAGGTGGTGCCCCCGGTGATGGTCGCACTCGGCCGAGTACACCACGCGCTCGGCCTGGCTGTATCCGTCGAAGACACCGCACCTGAAGCGCTCAGAGATGATCCGCCTATCGGGCTCGTGGAGCGGCTCCGCGGTGGTGAACACGCACTTGAGCGGAAGGTGATCTCCGGTGCTCTCGAGATACCGCGCGAGCACGGCGGCCATCGAGGGGTACGTGTCGAGAGCAACTACGCCCGCGTCCCTCAGCGCCCCGATGTAGTGCGGCAGGTTGTCCAGGGTCAGGTGGTGCGACGACATCAGCGTCTGGTTCCAGCTGCGGTTGAAGCGCCAGAACGGCGGGCTCTTGCGCTCAGGCGCCATTATCAGCTTTCCCAGGAGTGTCGCGTAGGGCTCGCCGAACTCGAACCCGGCCCATCGCCGGGCGCGCCACAGGCACGCGTTGTTGACGACGTCGACGGTGCGATCCCAGTAGAAGTTGACCGCGTCGCCGGTCGTTCCGGACGTGAAGATCTTCCTGATGCGGCGACGGTCGACCGCGCTCGAGATCATGTCGGTAAGATTAGCCCGGATGACGTCCTTGGTCAGCACGGGTAGCTTAGGAAGGTCCTCGACGCGCGTCAGATCAGATGGGGTGAGCTTGAGCCCGTCCATGAGGCGCCGATAGTACGGCACGGTCTCATACGCGTGCGAGACGATCACACCGAGCCGCTCGTCCTGGTAATCCCTCAGCCTTGCGGCGTCGAAGCGCTCCGACTCGTCGAGGAAGCGCTCCCAGCGCTCGTACTCCGGACCGAAGCGCTCGTGCAGGAGCTTGCGGCCCCTGTACGACACCAGGGCATTCTGGACGAACACCGGGCTCTTCAGGTAGAGCCTCTCCTCAAGGGTATACACGCTTTCCACCCCGGTCGCGTTAATGCCCCCTCCGCCCCAGCGAAGGTGCGTTCCTTTTCTCATCTTCTGTGACGCTCACTCTCAAGCCCCGTCGACCAAGCTCTGGCACGCCCGCTCACTCTCAAGTCCCGTCGACCAGGGCCTGGTAGGCCCGCTCGATCGTCCGCATGTTCCTGGCGGAATCCGCGCGCTCTGTGACGATCTCCCTGTTGAGTCGAGCGGCGTTCGCCAGGAGTTCGTGGTCCCGGCACGCCGTGGTGATAGCCTCGGCGTAGGCGGCGGGGCTCCCGTCCGCCACCAGGAGTCCGTTGCGCCCGTGCTCTACCCAGTGGCGGTTGGCCGTGTTGTCACGGACGATGGGGAAGCACCCCGTGGCCATCGCCTCGAGAAGTGACGCCGAGACCCCGTCGGTCCTGACGGCCGAGACGTAGATGGAACTCCTGCCCAGAAGCCCGGGGAGTTCCTCGTGCGGCACCCGACCTGGGAACTCCACGGCATCGGCCATTCCCAACTCGTCCGCGAGCTGCCGGAGGTCCTGCGCCGCGTCCCCGTCGCCGACTATGTTGCCTGTCAGCTCATTGACCTCGCCCCGTGCCAGCGCCAGCGCCTTCACGATGACGTCGATCCTGTACCACTTACACAGGTTCCTCGTGACGATCACCGACGCGGGGACCCGCTCGCTTGCGGTTCCCGGCGAGAAGCGGGTGATGTCGATGCCCCTGTGACAGGTCAGGATTCGGTCGGGGTCCGCGCCCAGCTCGACCAGCCGCTCAGTCACGTGGGGAGCCCACGAGTGAAGCAGGCTCGCCTCCCGGATGGCCGTCAGGGCGAACACCCTCTTGGGCAGCGAGTACCGCGGCGTGATAATGCACTGTCCCTGCGCCACGACCACCAACGGGCGAAAGCCAGTCCTCGCTCCCACGTAGCCGTAGCTCGCGACGCGGTAGCCCACGAGGACATCCGGCGATATCTCGCTGACGAGCCGGCGTATGCGCCCTACGCTTCTGAGATACGCCAGCTTCCCCACGGTGTCCTGCGTGCCCGTTTCGGACCCGAGGTGGTGAAGCGTGACCGACGGGGCGAACTCCCCCGTCCGGTTCACGGACACGACGTGCACCTCGTGCCCGAGGTCGTCCGCGAAGGCGTTGACCCAGCTCCTCGTGTTCACTGATCCCGCGTCTGCCAGGAAGCAGATTCGCATCACTTGCTCCAGCTCCTGTCCCGCTGCCTTTTCGTCCTCACTGCTGATCCTTCACTCCACCCGGTCCCGGCGGAGACGGGGACGCCCGTCCGACTACTCGCCGTACTGGTAAGTGGTCGCTTCGACGACGGCTCCGGTGGCGCTGAACAGGACGACGTGTCCGTCGACCTGGACTCCCACCATCTCGTCACCCTCGACAAGACCGACGTCCGGCGTGGCCGCGGAGGCATCTGCAACGCAGAGAACCGTAAGGAAAAGATGCTCGGCCGCGTTCGCACCCGGCGTTATCTGGAGCCGCCAGGCCCCCATGTCCTCCGTCCATCCCTGCGACGGTGGGTAGTTCGTCCCGTTGACGTCGAACTCGTGACCGGACCCTCCGACCCGGGCGATGGAGGCGTCCGCGGGGAGAACCGAGGTGACAACGAGCTTCGAGCTACCGTTCGTTATCGTGGCGGTGTTCCCGCTGATGGCCGGCTGGTTGACGGAGTGAAGCAGCCAGCGCTTCGTGAACGACGGTGACGTCGCCTTGACCCTGTCCAGGATCACGAAGACATCCGGCTTGAGATACACGATCTCGCGCGTGAAGAGCTCCACCTTGGACGAGGAGTAGGCCTCGGTGGCGTCGCCCTTCATGTAGGTGAATGCCTCCGTGTCCTTGAACGCCTCGACCTCGCCGCGATAGTACTCGGGGGCCGAGGCGTCGCCGAACCTGGTCGGTAGCTCCTTCGGCATGATCTGCCCGCCGTCGTTGGCGTAGGAACCGAACGTCGTCTCTGACGGGTCGTAGATGGTCACCGTGTTGTGCGCGATGGTGCGGCAGAAGTAGTTGACGTGGTGTGAGGATATCCCGCCGTCGTATACACCCGCATCCACGGCCAGAAGGTCGTTGCCGCGGGCGATGAGAATGTGGTTCTGGTGCGCGTTCGTGTGCCCGGCGTTCATGGCCTCACAACGAAACACGGCGTAGACGTCGTCGCTGCTCTCCGAGTAGTTCCACCCGGAGCGCATGTAGACCGTGCCCATGTCACTGAAGAACCGCGCGTCCGGAAGCCCGACCGGCGGCTGCGTGCCGACTGACGGGTCGCGAAGGATGAGCAGCTTCCACCGCTCGTTCCGATTGATCCACCCGAGCCCCAGCGCGTCGATCTCAAGAGCCAGCCACTCGGCGACCGGGTCGTCGTACACCGCGGCGAGCGAGTGCAGGACCCGCCTGAGCGAGGAGGCTCCCCACGTGTGGGTCTTCGAGTCGCCCTGTTTCGAGCCGCTCATGAACGCCCCGCCGCCGGGACCGTTCTTCGCGAAGACGTCGTAGATGAGATACTCCGCCATGTTCTGGAGGTTGCCGGACTGCGCGAAGGCGTCCTCGCCGGTGGCCACCTTCCACAGCAGGCAGCCCTGAACGAACGACTCCCCGATCACGGAAAGCGTGTAGTCGCCCTCGTAGTACGACCCGTCCCCGGCGATCTCGTCTATGCACGCCAGGACGTAGTCGGGACCGAACGTGTGCTCGCGGTAGAGGTCGCACAGCGTGGTCGCCGCCGTGTCGTGTATGCCCTCGCCGTAGAGCGGAAGGCCGGGGTATGCGAGGCCCTTGAGCCGTGAGACTTTCGAGTGGTAGTTGTTCGTCTCCACCCAGTTGACGGACGCGGCGAACGCGAGGCCGCTCTCGCCCAGCTCCCACCCGAACGTCTGGCGCTCCGCGGAGGTGAGATAGCCGTAGCACCAGTCGAAGAAGATGGCGAGCCCAGTGGTGTAGGGACCCTCTCCCTGGAAGCCCTGCCCCATCGCGTACTGGGCGATGGTCTTGGCCCGCCCCGCGTAGGCCACATCCTGCGTGACAAGATAGATGAAGCTGTAGGTGCAGAGGTAGTGGCCGTAGGCGTCGACGCTGCTCAGGGGGAGCGAATCGTTCATGTGGTCGTCCGCCCAGTTCTTCGAGACTGCGTAGTCCGCGGCCATCGGCCCCGCGCACTTCGCCCTCAGCGCGGCGACGTCCGCCGACGTGACGAAAAGCCTCGGGTGTCCCGACACCACGTCGTATCCCGCGGCGGGCATCGCGACCCCGCACGTGATGACGACGATCAGCGCTATCGCGGTCAGTGCCTTCATGATGTCTGCTCCTTACGCCCCCACTTCGTTTGAAAGGCTGCTCTCATGCTCTATCGCTATGCTCCTGTCGACGAGACCTGCCAGGAAGAAGTAGGTCCCGGCGATGGAGATGTGTGTGAATCTCTCGCCGAAGATATTGGCAACGATCAACGCAACCGTGGCGCCGATGAACGCAACAGCTAGACCCCTCGAGGTCCGCGTCGACGCGACCCTGAGAAGCTCCCGGCCGCTCCGCAAGCACGCGAAGAGCAGCCAGAAGAGCACGACGATTCCCAGAAGCCCCGTCTCGCCCAACGTCTCGAAGTAGAGGCTGTGGGCGGAGAAGGGCCTGCTGAGCTCGCCGGCTGTCAGGTACGGCACGGACGCGTACCCGTGTCCGATGATCGGGCTCTCCAACGATTTCTTCGCAACGATGCGCCAGATGTCCAATCTGACGCCGGCC
>DAOWCM010000232.1 GCA_030639555.1 Candidatus Eiseniibacteriota bacterium
AGCTCGGGTTCAGCCCTTCATCCAGAAGCTCCGGGTCAGGCGTGAAGCCGATCAGCAGGTCGCCGTCGATCGGAGGAGAGATCGGGAGCGTGTCCCGGTAGACCCAGTAGCGCCTGAAGTCGCTCTCGCAGTTGGGCTCCCACGTCAGCTGGATGTCACTGCCCACCCACTCGGCGATTATGCCCGACGGAGGTGACGGCGCCGGGTCGACTGAGACCTCAAAAGACGGCACCCCGCGCCAACTGGTGTCGTAGATCGGAAGTACGGAGTATGAGTAGTTGTCGCGCGGGCAACCTCCGGTATCCATGTCTACGTAGTACGTCTCACCGGCCGCAACCCAGTCGATCGAATCCGGGGCCGAGAGCTCGTTGCCACGCTTGATGACGTAGTAGTCGATGGGGCCCGCTCCCGAGATCCACGAGAGCTCATTCGCTCCCTCGGTGAACGCGACGGCCAGTCCCGTCGGACCGTCGTAGCACAGCTCCTCCGCAACCCGGTTCGACGGCGCGCCCTCGAGCCCGCCCGTGTCGACCGCCGAGACCCAGTAGTTGTAGGTCTCGCAGGGCGGGATCGTGATATCGGTGAAGCTGGTGGTCGGGGCATCGACCGTCGCGATGGCCGTGAGCGGCACCTGCGTCGAGTCTCTGTAGACAATGTAGTAGTCAACGTCGACGCGCGCCTCCGGGGGAATGTTCCAGGAGAGCTCCAGCGAGGCACCGTTCTGGGCGACGTTGAGGTTCTGCGGGCCCTCGGGGCACCCGATGCCCAGCGCGCCCTGATTTACGCCGCCCTCACCCGCTCCCAGCGTCGGGGAGCTGGCGTGCACCGAGACATTTCCAGAGGCCGCGTCGCAGAAGATGGGGTCCACAGAGATGTCGTGAACGCCCGCCGAGCAGCCGCTGTAGCCCCCGCCGGTGTTGTCCCACACGTCGTTGTAGTCGATCACGGGCGTCACGCTGGAGCAGAGGATGCCGTAGCCCCCGTTGCCGGCAATGATGCCGTTCTTGATCGTCACGCTGCCACCGTTCACTTCGATGCCGTCGCCGCCCGTGTTCGTGGCGATCGTGCAGTTGTTGATCTCGACCGACGAGATATTCGAGTAGATGCCGTCGGCCCCGTTGTCGTGAATGGCAGTGTACCTGACCTGTACCAGCGGGTTGTCGGCGTTGTTGATGAACACGCCGGCGTCCGTGTTCTCGGATATCTCGCAGAATTCGATGACCGCGTTCTCGTCAGTCGAGGTAGTACCGTAGAGAACGCCGATCCCGCGCCAGCAGTCGTGGATCTCGCAGTCGCGAACGAGAATGCCGCTGCTCTTGATCTGAATACCGTACGAAATAGCGCCGCTGTTCCTGATCTCGAACCCGTCTATGACCATGTGGTCGTTGCCGAGACAGGTGATGCCGGCGCCCGTGCCGCCGGCGTCAATCACGGTCGGATACGTGTCGGGGTCGCGGGTCGTGAACGTCGGGTCGTACCCGCCGTAGATGGACAGATAGTCGGTGAGAGTCACGGTGCCGCTGTACGTTCCGCCCGCTACCTTGATGATGTCGCCGCGCTCGGCGTTGTCAACAGCGCTCTGGATGGTCGCGAACTCGTCGGGTACCAGGCGCACCTTGGGCACGTGCGCATTGACCGGGCGCCGCGCTCCCAACCCGATCCAGCAGCTCCCGTACTTGATCCAGAAGAACCCGCTGTCGCCGAAGCCGGTACCCCAGCTGTTCTTGACCAGCCACGCTCCCGCCCCGCCGCACATCGAGTCGTCCCATCCGCACAGGAGCACAATGTGGTTGACCTGGTCGGTGCCGGCGTGCTCGTAGCAGCCGCCGGAGTAGCCGTAGAAGTCGTCGTAGACGCACATCCCGACCGAGAGAGGTCCGTACGTCTCGCACGCGTACTTCAGGCTGGAGACGTTGTACGAGATCGTCGCCTGACCGTCGATGATGGCCATCTTGTCGCAGAGGTTCTGCCTGCAGGTCGTGCCGTTCACAGCAAGGTAGGGATAGCAGGACTCCAGCACACCACCCGGGTCCTGGTGGAGCTGGAAGGCGTGCGCCTGGTTGCCGCCATCGCAGTCCGATCCCTGGAAGTTGCAGTCGATCGACTGCTGCTCGGACAGGTCGAGCGCAACTCCCTCATTGATGAGGACGTGAGCTTCCGTGGACCCGCAGGCGCCGAACGCCCAGCACGACCCGCAGTCGAGCTGGTTGTCGGCCGGGGTCACACCGTTGTAGTCACGCCAGTCGAACGCATCCCTGAACCTCACGTTCAGGGCGGCCGGGTCGGGCTCGAGGGCCATGAAATAGGCAACTTCCTGCTCGCTCATGTAGCCGCCCAGGAGCCGCTCCCGCGCCTGTGGCGAGAGGTGTGACACGGATGTCGGGCCGGCGGTCCAGCCGTAGCCGTTTCTCTGTATCTCGGCCTGAACGTCCGCGAGCCATGCCTCCTCTTCCTGCGTGATCTCGCGGTCGAGCGCGGCCAGCGCGGGCGCGCCGAGAACAGGTACGACCACCAGCGCCATCACGGCGACGACGAACGCAACTGCCAATCGGGTGTTCGAGAACATCGGGATTCTCCTTGGGCTAGTGAACGAGGGAGCAACGCGGCTTCTAAGGACGGGCATAGCCATCCGTCGCCGCTCATGGACAAACGTCCCCTCCACGATCCGCAGGGGGAGCGAGACCGGCTCTAAATATCTACCATTTGCCATTTTATCATGAATTGACGCAAAATTCAAGGGGCCGCCCGGGAATGATCCCAGGCGGCCCTCGCCTCGAGGAGAAAACCTTCGTTGTCGGACAGGAAGACTGCGTTCGCGGCGGCCGGACCTGATCGTTCGGTCAGCCCCGGCGATCGGACGCTATTTCAGCATGACCATCTTGCGCTCGAGCTTCGTGTCCCCCACCTCGAGCCGATAGAAGTAGACGCCCGAGCCCACCTCGCGGCCGTGGTCGTCCAGCCCCCTCCACACGGCCAGGTGCTCTCCCCCGCTTCTGTAGGCATCAACGAGGGTCCGCACCGTGCGGCCCGAGAGATCGTAGACCAACAGGCGCACCCGCCCGCCCGGCGACGGCACCCGATACTGGATCGCCGTCGTAGGATTGAACGGGTTCGGGAAGTTGTGGCTCAAGTAAGGCTTCACCGCGACGCCTTCATCCACGCCCGTGCCGCACTCCGTGTACGTCTCCGTGTGCGTCTCGTCTGTCCACGGCACGTAGTCCACCAGACCGTAGAACAGGCTGTCCCCCACACACGTGCTCCCCCAGTAGTTGTAGTCCGCATCCACGGCGACCTCGCTCAGGTTGAACACCTGGAAGAGCGCGTTGTCCATGATGTCGTTCGCGTCTCCGAGCGTGCGGCCCACCTCGGGACCCGGCTCCTCCGCGTTGTAGATCCCGGCGAACGTGTTCAGCTCGATCACGTTGTTCCTGAGGAACGGACGCGAGCTGTCAGCTACGGCGATGCCGTTCACGTTCGACGTGAAGCTGTTCGCCGTGAGCGTCGAGTTGTCCCCGTACCGGAGGTTGGCCCCCGTGCTCGAGTTCACGAACGAGCAGTTCTCCACCCTCAAGTAGGACACCCAGCTGTCTAACCCGTACTGTGCCGTCCCCTGACCGTCGATCGTGAACCCGTCCAGAAGCGTAAGATCACCGAGACCGACCGACGCTACCACGGCTCCGGTCCCGGAGCTGATCGTCGTCGTGGCGCGACCGTCCGTGCTCATCACGATCACGCCGTTCTTCATCGTGATGTTCTCGTTGTACGTGCCGGGTGACACAAGGACCGTGTCTATAGCCGACGCCGCGTCTATCGCCGCCTGGATCGTCCCGTAGGGCGACGGCACCGCGAGTATGTCTCCGGTACCCATGATCACCATCACGGAGTACTCGCTCCGCTGCGACTCCGCGTCGGTCGCCACCAGACGGTAGAAGTACGTCCAGCTCGGGTTCAGCCCTTCATCCAGAAGCTCCGGGTCAGGCGTGAAGCCGATCAGCAGGTCGCCGTCGATCGGAGGAGAGATCGGG
>DAOWCM010000154.1 GCA_030639555.1 Candidatus Eiseniibacteriota bacterium
GGGTGGGTGTTGAGTTCCGAATCTAGGGCCATTGCGCTCATCGAACTCCTCCGTCCGATCAACGGGCTGATGGCCGCTGCCGCCGTCCTCGTGGGCGCGTTTGTCTCACGCTCACCGACGTTGTGGTGGCCGGCATTCGTGGGCGCCGTGTCTGCGTTCGCCGCGGCGGGCGCTGCAAACGCTCTGAACGACCGGCTGGACCTCGTGTCCGATCGGATCAACCGTCCAGGCAGACCGATCCCGTCCGGACGTCTGTCGCGAGCGGCCGCCACGACCGCGGCGTGCGTGAGTGGTCTCGTCTCTGTTGGGCTGGCCGCGGTGATAGGTCCGAGCGCCGTCACGCTCGCGCTCACATGGCTGGTTCTGACCGCGGTCTATTCGCGCTTTCTCAAAGGTGTGCCGCTCGCGGGCAACGTCGCGGTGGCGCTGGTGGCGTCCACGCCGTTTCTCATGGGCGGGTTCTCGCAGGGCAAGTATCTGCTCGCTGTTATCCCATGCGCGCTGGCTTTCTTCGTTCACCTCGCGCGCGAGATCGTGAAGGATGTGGAGGACATCGCCGGTGACGAGGCGGCGGGAGTGCGCACCTTCGCCGTGCGGCGCGGCGCACCGGCCGCATTCGCGGTCACGCGCGGCGTCCTGATCGCCCTGATGGCACTGGCGGTGCTGCCGCTCGCGTTCAGGGTCTACGGTTGGGGTTACGCCGCCGTTCTGATCGTCATCGACGTCGTGCTGATCCGGCTGCTGGTGTCGATGGGAACGGACTCCGCGAATACGGGCCTGCGCAGGCCGTCCAATGCCCTGAAGACAGTGATGGCGCTGGGTCTTCTGGCCTTCATAGTGGGCGTGCTCTGAAGCATGACAGTGTGGGGGTGCTCTGAAGCATGACAGGGTGGGGGTGCTCTTAAGCATGACAGTGTGGGGGTGCTCTGAAGCATGACAGTTCTCGAGGGGATTCTCCTGGGGTTGCTGCAGGGACTGACCGAGTTTCTGCCGGTGTCGAGTTCGGGCCACCTGGCCCTGGCGGAGCACTTTTTCTCCGTAGAGAGTCCCGGAGTTACCTTTGAGGTGTTCGTTCACTTCGGGACGGCGATGGCCGTCGTGCTCTTCTTTCGGAGACGCATCGCGAGCATCCTCGTGGCTCTGGCGCGCTGCGTGACGCGGTTGCAGTACGACGCGGTCGAGGTGCGACTCGCGCTGCACCTCCTCCTGGCGACCGTTCCGGCCGCGGCGGTCGGCTACTTTCTCGCTCCCCGCATCGAGCAGGCATTCACGAGCCCCGTGCTCGTCTCTGTTCTCCTGATGGTCACAGGTCTCATACTGTGGTTCTCGGGCAAGCTCTTTCCGGGCACGAAGGTACGCGGAACCTGGCTGGATGCGCTGGTCATCGGTGCGGCGCAGGCGCTCGCGATTCTGCCGGGTATCTCGCGCTCCGGGTTGACGATAACCGCCGGGTTCGCCGTGGGGCTGGAGCGCAAGGCCGCGGCCGAGTTCGCCTTCCTGCTCTCGGTCCCCGTCATATTCGGCGCCGCTGCAGCGAGTCTGGGAGACGCTCTTGCGGCCGGTGCGTCCTCGGGCCCGGCGCTGGCGCTAGGGACACTGGTCGCCTTCCTGTCGGCGCTGCCCGCGATCGCCCTGCTCCTCCGGGCCGTGGCGGCAGGGAAACTGTCAAACTTCGCGTACTACTGCTGGGCCGTGGGCGGCGTGTCGCTCGCGTTCGTCGTGACGGGACACTGAACAGGAATCTGTTGAAAGGAGGCATTACTGTGAGACGATGTCAGATTATCTCCGTGGTCGTACTGGTGGCGGTCACCGCCGCGGTCTCGCAGGCCGCTGGTGAGCCGGGCGTTTCCATCACCGTCTACAACAGGGACCTTGCCCTGGTGAAAGACGTGCGGGAGATGGACATAGAGTCCGGCGTCAACGAACTCAGGTTCGACGACGTCGCGGCCAGGATCGACCCGACCAGTGTGCACTTCAAGGTGCTCACCGGGCACCCGGCCAGTGTCTGGGAGCAGAACTACCGGTTCGACCTCGCGAGTTCCGCCAAGATCCTCGAGAAGTACCTTGAGACGGAGATCGACGTGATAGGGGAGGACGCCGATCTGTTCACGGGTAGGCTGGTCAGTTTCGACAGCTCGTCCATCGTGCTGGACCAGGGGCGGGGGACGGGGCCCGTCATCACGTTGAACCGGGAGAAGGTGTCCTACATCAGATTTCCCAAGCTGCCGTCGGGACTGATCTCGAAGCCCACGCTTGTCTGGAAGCTCGGCGCGGAGAAGGGCGGCGACAGACTGGTCGAGGTCACGTACATGACCTCCAGCATCAACTGGCACGCCGAGTACGTCGGCGTCATCGACGCCGCGGACGAGAACATAGACCTTGCCGCCTGGGTATCGATAGACAACCGCTCGGGCGCGACGTACAAGGACGCACAGCTGGACCTCGTGGCGGGGGACGTCCACCGGGCTGAGGAGCGGCGCAGAGGTGACATGTACGCACAAGCGGAGGACGTGATGCTCGCGAAGGGCGCCGCGCCGCCGTCATTCCAGGAGGAATCTCTCTTCGAGTACCACCTCTACAAGCTGTCCACGCCGGCCACCGTGGCCGACAAGGAGATCAAGCAGCTGACCTTCTTCCCGAGCACCGACGTCGGTGTCGAGAAGGTGCTGGAGTTCGATCACCGCAAGAGCGGCGACGTCCGCGTGCTGCTCGAGTTCGAGAACTCCGAGGAGGCCGGGCTCGGCATACCGCTTCCGGCCGGGAAGGTGCGGATGTACAAGGCCGACTCCGTCGGTGCGCTCCAGTTCATCGGCGAGGACCGGATCGACCACACGGCGAAGAACGAGGAGCTGAGCCTCTACATGGGCAACGCCTTCGACGTCGCGGCCGAGCGCAAGACGCTCGATTCGAGGCGCATAACCGACAGGATCCGCGAAGAGGACTACGAGGTCACTCTCCGGAATCACAAGGATGAGGACGTGGTCATCAGGCTTGTCGACCACCCCCGTGGATTCTGGAAGATCACCCGCTCGACGCACGATTTCACGAAGAAGGAAGCCTACAGAATCGAGGTTTCCGTGCCGGTCGAGCGTGACGGGGAGACCGTTGTCAGCTACACTGTGAGGTACGAGTACTAGCTGCCTGGTACAACGACTCGCATCCCGGAGGCACTGATGGAGTCCGTCGGGGAACTCCTGAAGCACGAACGAGAAGCGCAGGGCAAGACGATAGAAGACGTGGCCAGGGCCACGAAGCTGAGCAGGCTCATTCTGGAGGCGCTGGAGGCAGACCACTTCAGCGTCCTGCCGGCGTCGGTCTATGTCAAGGGTCACCTGCGGACCTATGCGCGGTTCCTCGGGATGAACGAGGACGCGATCGTCGACAAGTACCTCAGGTTCACGCAGCAGCTGGAACACGAGGAACTGGACGAGTGGGACGCCGTCGAGCTCGAACTGCACGAGGAGAAGCAGCGGATGGGGAGACGGTGGGTGTGGATCGCCGCGGCGGTGGCCGTTGTCGTCGCGGTAGTCTGCTGGTACGCGGCGGCACAGCGCGGCGGCACGTCCGAGCCCGAGACCGAGATCAGCGCCGACACTGACACCTCCGCGGTCGTGGTCGAGCCCGTTCGGGAGACGGTTGTAGACGACACTCTGATAGAGTGGCACAAGCTGGAGCTCCTGGTGGTCGCCAAGGACCGCACGTGGCTGAGAGTCTCTGTCGACGGCGAGCCCGAGGCCGACCTGACGCTCGCGAGGGGCGACCAGCGGCAGTGGGAGGCGGACGAGTTCTTCGAGCTTGACGTCGGGACCGGAGAGAATCTCGAGCTCTACCTGGGCGGGAAGCTACTGGGCACCGCCGGGTCCGGTCCGCGACTGGTCGAGGGACTGGTCGTCAACGAGAACGGGATGTCGGACTAGCGTTTCCAGGGCGCGTGTCCGGAGGCCGGCCGGTCGCAGGCAGACGAGGTGTCAATGCAGAGTTCCTTTCGCCTCACCGCGGGCTTCGAGCCGCAGGGCGACCAGGCGAGAGCCATAGACGAACTCACGAGGGGCGTCGAGCAGGGCGACCGTTTCCAGACCCTTCTGGGCGTGACGGGTTCCGGCAAGACCTTCACGATGGCCAACGTCATCGCGCGGACCAACCGGCCCGCGCTCATCATCTCCCACAACAAGACGCTCGCCGCGCAGCTTTTCGCCGAGTTCCGCGCCTTTTTCCCCACGAACGCCGTCGAGTACTTCGTCAGCTACTACGACTACTACCAGCCTGAGGCCTACGTCCCGGTCACCGACACCTACATAGAGAAGGACGCCGACATCAACGACGAGATCGACCGCCTGCGCCTGCGCGCGACGGCCTCTCTGCTCGAGCGTCGGGACGTCGTTATCGTCGCGTCGGTGTCATGCATATACGGTCTGGGCTCGCCCGAGGTCTACAAGTCGATGATGCTCGCTCTGTCCGTCGGGCAGGAGGTTGACCGGAACAAGATGCTCCGCGACCTCATCGACATGCAGTACGACAGAAACGACGTGGAGTTCGCGCGCGGCTCCTTCAGAGTGCGGGGCGACGTCATCGAGATCAGGCCGTCGTATGAGGAATGGGCCATTCGCGTGGAGCTGTTCGGCGACGAGGTGGAGAGGCTGTCCGTCATCGATCTCGTGACGCGCAAGGTGACCGACGAACTCGAAGAGGTGTCGGTATACCCGGCGAAGCACTGGGTGACGACGCAGGAGAACATCGAGCTCGCCATCAAGGGCATCGAGGTCGAGCTCGCGCAGCAGCTCAGTCAGTTCAAGGCGGAGGGCAAGCTCCTTGAGGCGCAGCGAATCGAGCAGAGGACGACCTTCGACATCGAGATGATGCGCGAGATGGGCTACTGCAGCGGCATCGAGAACTACTCGCGTCATCTCTCAGGGCGCGGGCCCGGGTCCAGGCCCGACGTGCTTCTCGACTATTTTCCCGACGATTTCCTGATGTTCATCGACGAGTCGCACGTCGCGGTGCCGCAGCTTCGCGGCATGTTCCGCGGCGACCGCTCGCGCAAGGAAACGCTGGTCAAGTACGGGTTCAGGCTGCCGTCGGCGCTGGACAACCGGCCGCTCATGTTCGAGGAGTCCGAGGAGTTCATGCACCAGGTGGTGTTCGTCTCGGCGACGCCCGGGCCCTACGAACTGGAGAAATCGGAGGGCGTGATCGTCGAGCAGATCATCCGGCCCACCGGCCTCGTGGATCCAGAGATAGTCGTGCGCCCCGTGAAGGGGCAGGTCGACGACCTGCTCGATGAGATAAGGACACGGGTAGCCGAGGGCGGCCGCGTGCTGGTCACGACCCTCACGAAGCGCATGTCGGAGGACCTGACCGACTATCTGGGCGGGCTGGGCGTGCGCGTGAGATACCTGCA
>DAOWCM010000032.1 GCA_030639555.1 Candidatus Eiseniibacteriota bacterium
ATAGGTATCACTCTATCTCGCTCCTCTCTCGGAACAGCGACAGTATCTCGCTGCCGGCGCCGCCGATGTTGCCCACGCCCACGACGATCGCGCGCTCGGGCGTCAGTTCTACGACCTTCGTGAAGACCTCCTCTGCGGTCTTCCCACCGAGGTCGTGGATCTTCTCCGGCGGCAGACCGCGGCTCGTAGCGATCGACCTGACCGTGTGCGTCATGCCTCCGGCGAGAATGTAGTGGTCGGCGGGAAGGTCGGCGGCGATGATCTCGCCGAACTGGAAGACGCGGTCCGGGCGGTCGGCGCGCATACTGGCAATGACGATCACGGTCCGACCGGGGTCAGAGTGCGGATTCAGTGCTTTCCAGATGGCGACCGTCGACTCGCGGTCGTTCGCCGCGAACGCGCTCACGAACTCGAGCTCCTTGCCGCCCTCGCGGACCTTGTGAATGAAGAGCGCGCCGGGGTCGGGCGTCGCTTCCCGCATGCCCTTGACGGCAGTGTCGGACGGAACGCCAAGATGCTCGCAGACGGCGAGCGCCAGTACGACGTTCTCGAGGTGCTCGACGTACCTGAATCCCTGCGAGAGGCTCTGGTCGGCCGCCTCGGGCAGCACCTCTTGCACCTCGGTGCCCTGCGCCACTGCTTGCTCCGCGAAGGTCTGGAACCGCGCGTGCTCGGACGTGAAGAGCGCGCCTCCGGTCGGAACGGTCCCGGCGAGGGCGACCGCCACGTCGTCCACGGTGGGCCCCATGACGTCCAGGTGGTCCGGGCGGGCGTTCGTGATGACGCCGACTGTAGCCTTGATGATCATGTGCTCGCAGAGCCTCTGGAGGTCGGGCCGGATGGCCATGCACTCGAGGACCAGAGCCCTGGCGTCTTCGCGCCTGGAACGCCTCACGATGCCCAGCTGCTCGCGGATGTTGGGTGGACCGGGTCTTGAGACGGGTTCCTCGGCGCCGTCCGGGTGGATGTACCTGGCGGCGGAGCCGGTGGTCTTGGCCACGGTGCGTATGCCCCCTGCCCGAAGACCGGCCGCAATGAGCCTCGTGACGGAGGACTTGCCCCGGGTCCCGTTGACGTGAACACGGATGGGGATTGCACGCAGATTGGCGAGATGCACGCGGTATTCCACGACGCCGTAGATGAGGAATGCCACGGCCAGCAGAAGCACCAGTCCGTATTCCTCAACGGCGTCGATGAGAAATGCCACGGCCTGCAGGAACACCAGAGTCATGCTTCCGGACCTCCCCGAGCTTTGGAACGAGGAGCCGACATAAAAGTTGCGCCGGTTCCCCGTCACCTCGGCGCGGCCTCTGGCCCTCCCAGCCGAGGCACGCGAAGTGAAACGAAGCCGGCACAAGGATGATACCAGACTGGGCCACCTATGTCAAGTACGCGAATCCGCGCCCGCGGGAGGCCGCCTGTTGGCGAACGCCGTTCACGATCCCGAATGCGAGTGCGTGACGCGCTGCCAGGCGCGCCCAGTCCAGCCTACTCGCAGGTCGACTCTATCTTGCCCCATCTCGAAGGCTCCACGACCGTGTAGCAGGTGCCGGCGCAACATCGGTCGGCCGAGGCTTGGCCCTCCCGCTACTCCGACAGCTCGATGACGTTGACCTCACCGAAGTTGGACAGCGGCTGCTCGAACTTCTCCTGGTCACCCACGAAGAGCATGACCAACCCTTCGGGATGCAGGTACTCGGCTGCCGCCGCCTTGACGTCGTCGAGAGTCAGATTCTCAATCGCCTCAATGTCCCGCTCGGGAGTGTCGAGAGGCCGACCCTGCCACTTCAGCTGGACAAGCCGCCGCACGACCGCGGCCTTCGAGTCGTAGTCGAACACTCGCTTGTTCAGGTACGCGTCCCGTGCGTTCTCGAACTCCTCCTCCGACGGTCCCTCGGCCTGCATCTCCGCGATCAGATCCACAATGAGAGACGCGGCCCGTGCCGTCGCGTCGGACCTCGTCTGAGAAGAAGCGACAAACGTGCCGTAGGTCCATGCATCGTCCGAGTAGCGGGAGTACGCCGCGTACGCGAGGCCCTCGTCGGTCCTCACCTTCTGCGTAATGCGCGACGTGAAGCTCCCTCCCCCAAGGATGAAGTTCATTATCTGGACCGCCGGGCGGTTCTCATCGCGGCTGTTGAGGCCGAGATGTCCTATCATGATGACGCCCTGGTCGATGTCCTTGTGCACGTAGTTGACCGACGGTTCGAACGTGAGCGGAAGCTCGGGCTCGGGCTCGATGACGACCTCCGCCTGTTCCCAGCTCGCGAGGGCTTCGTCGAGCAGCCCCATGATCTCGTCTTTCGTCACGTCGCCCGAGATCCCGATGATGGCGTTGTTCGGGTGGAAGAACGCCTGGTGGTACGCGACGAGGTCGTCCCGCGTTATCGCGTTCACCGTCTCCTCGGTCGCCCGCCACGCCTTCGGATGGTCGCCGTAGAGGATCCTCGCCAGCTCTCGCCCGGCGATCCCGCGCGGCTCATCGTTCTCGCGTCGGATATTCTCGAGCATCGTCTCGCGCCTGAGCTCGATCTTCTCCTCAGGGAGGGCCGGGTTAACAAGCAGCTCGCTCATGATCTCCAGGCACAGCGGGAGATCCTTCTTCAGACAGTTGACGCTGACGCTCGTGCTGCGACTGTCTCCCGAGGGACCGCGGCTGCGACCCATCATCCCGCCGCCTCCCGCCGGGCGGCCGACCTCCACGTAGGCGGCGACGAACTCCAGCTCCTCGTTGATCCTGTCGCCCGGCCAGTCCTCGCTGCCACCGTTCCTTATGGTCCAGGCGGCGAGTCCCCCGAGCCCGACCTTGTCCACGGCCGGCCTGCCGGTGCCGAGGATCATCGTCATGTTGACGACCGGCACCTCGTGGTCCTCGATCAGGAAACCGGTCATCCCGTTCGCGAACGTCAGTTCCTCACACTCCGGTGTCGTCAGCTTGACTTTCGGGTACTTGAGCTTGCTCGGGTGCTTGACCTTCTCGGCCTGCGCCGCCCCCACAAACAGGACAGCGACGAGAAGAACCAGGCCGATGGTGAGAAATCTCTTCATGATTGGCTCCTTGTCTCTCTCATCACAGGCGCGGCAGGCCGCGCCGACAGTTCCGGCTCTAGCTCTTCTCCTGCTCCGCCTTCATCCTCGACGAGAGCTCCCAGGCGAAGATCTTCTTCCCCGTTTCGTCCAGCGTCATGAACTTCCCCATGAGTTCCCGCTGCTCCTCTTCTGGCAGCGTCTGGACCCACATCATGATCGCGCGGAAATCGGGCTCCTCCTCGCCTTCGTCGCCTCCTTCAGACTCTGTCTCGACCAGCCAGGCGACCGTGCGATTCTCCTCCGTGAGGTACTTCTCCGCGACCCTCATTATGTCCTCGGGCGTCACCTGTTTCATGCGTTCCATATCTGTAAGCAGCGCCCGCCAGTCCCCTCTCATGGCCTCATACATACCGACGCGGAAGGCCAAACCAATGTTGGAACCGAGAGCTCTGACGAGCGAGGCCTCGTCCTGGTTCCACACGCGCTCCAGCTCGCGCATGCTGACGGGCTCGGTCTTAACGCGCTCGAGCTCCAAGAGGATCGCTGCTTCTACCTCCGGAAGAGTATGCGGGTCCTTCGGGTCGGCAGAGATCGTGAAGAGGGGGTCGAGTCGGTCGCCCGGTCCCGTCGAAGCGTCGGGCGCCTCTCTGGTCAGCCCCTGCTCCTCGTAGATGCCCTTGTAGAACCGGCTCGTCCGCCCACCGGAGAGAATCGACTGCAGCGCGCTCAGTGCGTAGCTGTCGGGATGAGGTGAGGCAGGTATGTGGTAGCCGATCATCACAGTGGGCTTCGCGTCCTGCTTCACGACGACCCTGCGCTCGCCCTGCTGCTTCGGCTCACGCGTGGTCAGCGCGGGAAGGTCCTCCCCGCGCGGTATCGCCCCGAAGTACTTCTTCGCGAAGCGCCTGACCTCATCAGGGTCGACGTCGCCGGCGAAGAAGCCCACGGCATTGTTCGGCGCGTAGTTGCGGTCGAAGTACTCCTGAAGGTCCGTGCGGGTGATCATCGTCACGTCAGAAGCCCAGCCGAGGACCGGCACTCCGTACATGCTTGCCGTGTAGGCGGTCGACAGGAAGGAGTCTTCGAGGACGTCTTCGGGGTCGTTCAGGCTCATCCTCATCTCTTCCATGACGACGTCGCGTTCGGTGTAGAACTCGCGGAAGACTGGGTTGGCCATCCGGTCCGACTCCATGAGCATGAAGAGCTCGAGGCGATTCGCGGGCAGATAGGCGAAGTAGAACGTGCCGTCGTTCGACGTGCCCGCGTTCAGCATCCGCGAGCCGTTGTTCACGTACGTCTCCCACAGTTCATTCGAGATGATGAGCTCCCGGTGCTCCGTCTGTGTATCGTAGAGGCCCATCTCGGTCCTCTTGAGCGTGAGGTAGAGATCGAAGTAGTCGGTCTCGCCCTCCTCGAGCAGACCGTAGAGCGACCGCATGTCATCGGCGGGCCCGACCTCCTCCATCTGCTCGACGAGAAGCTCGAGCTCGAGCGCGCGGTCCGAGCCCATGGTCTCGCGGTCCTCCTCGCTGAAGGACGATGTCAGCTCCTTCACATACTCATCCAAGTACTCGAGCCGCCACGGCTCGATCTCCAGCATGAGCTCGCGGATCTGCTCGGCCAGCTCGTCCTCGCGGTCGAGGAACTTCTTCTCGGCCTCGTAGTCCTTCGTACCCAGCGTCTCGGTCCCCTTGAACAGCATGTGCTCGAGGAGATGCGAGATGCCGGTGATCCCGGGTCGTTCGTAGATCGCACCGACCTTGAACCCGACGGCGCAGAAGGCGACCGGGGCCTCGTGACGCTCGATAACGATGAACTTCATGCCGTTGTCGAGTTCGAACTCCGTGACCTTGTCCTCCAGTGTCCCGGCAGTGGCCGCGGAAACAAGCCCGACGGCCAGCACAAGAAGACACAGCAATCCGTTCAGAAACCACCGCATCGGCGTCTCCCTTCGATTGAGGTTCTGGATATCGGCTTCAATCTGGCACGCTTCGATTAGCTAACGAGGATACCGTCTGAGCGTGGAATCAGTCAAGCGCGCTCCGAGCCTCGCTCGGCCGCCCGTGGTGGACCTGAAGGTGCCACAGAAGTGCCGGCCTGTCACATCGACTCCTCTGCGGCGCCGAGGAGGAACTCGTCCTCCAGAAAATCGTACAGAAGCTCAGCAACACTCCGATGGCCCTCGGCGTTCCAGTGCTTGTCGAGCGGGTACACGAGGCTCGTCTGTCCTTCCGGAGAGGCAAAGACCGGCGTAAGATCGAGGTGCGGTATTCCCTTCTCCGACAAGAACAGAAGGAGGTCCGCTACCCGCGGATCAGGCGCAGCCTCAGCCGTTTCGAATACCGGGATCACGAGGACTACAAGCGTGCTCGCTCTGTCCTCGCACTCACCGTACAACCGCCACAGTAGCTCGTAGGTGAGCGTGCGCATCTCGGGGAACAGATTCTCCGCTCCCTCGGATCTGGTAGTACGGCTCTGGAGGCGCTGGTAGTGAAGGCGGGACACTCTTCTCTTGATGACATTGAGGAGATGCGACTGCGCGAAGAACGTGTTGTATCCCGGGATCCACCGCGTCACAGCCTGGATCTTCCTTGCTCCCGTCCTCGGCGCGGTGTGCTTCGTCAGCTCACCACCGTCGAGCGTGTATAGACCGGAGAAGAGGTTGTCCGAGAAATCGTTCCCGATGAAGAAGCCAAGCACGACCAGGTCGGGCTCGTATCTCCAGCCGTCGTGGAGGAAGTAGGCCAACTGGTGAGCCGTGCCCGTACTTCCGACGCCCCCATTCAGAACCTCCCAGGCTGCCTCGTCGCCCCGAGAAACGAGGCGTCTCTCGAGAACCTTGGCCAGGGTCTCTTCGGCGGTGACGCCGTAACCGCACACGAATGAATCACCCAGGGTAAGGATTCGCAGTGTGCCTGTTGGTTTGGCGTATGGGAACTCCCGGTCACGGAGTCCGCTCGAATTCACCACAATGTCGATGTCGTACTCGGGGCAGCGCACAAACCCGCGTGCGTTCGGCACCTGCCTGGTGCCGACGTCGGGATCCCACACGTTCACGGACACTGCTCGATACTTCGCTGGTCGGGCTACTCGCAGCGCACACTCCAGCACGACGACCGTGAGAAGCAGCGCAGCCAGAGCGAGCCCAAAACCATGGAGCGCGTTCTTCAACGCGTTCTTCATTGGTTGCCTCACATCTTCATATGATGAGAACGCCGCGTCGGCACGCCACAGAACCTCATCCTGTGAGCTACTGCCCACGCTATAGTGAGTGTACAACAGGAACGGTCATTCACACAAGCGGGGAACTGCGGAACGCACCGAGAAGAGGGGAACTCCGTGGGCAATCCAGCGCTTCCTCCTTGGTCATCCTGCCCTCTCGGACGAACGCGTAGTTGATGGCGATAGGGGTGAGACCGAGATCCTGCACCGCTGAGTGGAGGATGTAGGTGCTGTCCTTCCCGCCGCTCAGAGGGATGAAGCAGTCGTACGGACCACCGTGACCAGGCGAGCGTATCCGCTCGCCGAGAGCATCGAGCCCCGGACCATCAGCACGGTCCTCAGTGGCACGCGAGGCAAGTCTGGTGAATCGGACCCCAGACAACCGCGCAAGAACCTGGCCGTCTCGTCTGGCGTTCACAGCGCCCGACGCAGGTGGCCGAGGAAGTCCGGACGCGCACACTCCGTGGCACATGAACAGAATTCACTTTCGGGACGCCTCCTCCGTGCTCTTGGCCTCCTCCTTGCATCTGATGCCAAGTCGAGGTCCGGCGACTGGGGGGAACGTGCGTGCCGCGTGAAGGTGGCGAAGGACCGCGGGCTGTCCTATACTAATGGGATGAAGTTGCCGCGCTCTCTCGCCGGCATCGTCGGGCGTGGACCCGGAGCGATGTCGGCAACGCGTCGGCGGCGTCGGTGCCACAAGTCAGAAAGGAACTGCACTACATGAGAATCCTGGGCATATCGGCCTTCTACCACGACAGCGCGGCTGCACTCGTCGAGGATGGCGAGATAATCGCCGCCGCTCAGGAAGAACGCTTCACACGCAAGAAGCACGACCTCCGGTACCCTGGCAACGCCATCAGGTACTGCCTTTCGGAGGCCGGCATCGGAGCGGAGGCCCTGGACTACGTAGCGTTCTACGAGAAGCCGCTCGTCAAGTTCGAGCGGATACTCGAAACGTATCTCCAGTTCGCCCCGCACGGCATCTCGTCGTTCATCAAAGCCGTGCCGCTCTGGGTGAAGAAGAAGCTGTGGATGAAGGACTTCCTCGCTCGCGAGCTGGGGTACGACGGGAAGTTCCTGTTCGCGGAGCACCACGAGTCGCACGCGGCCTCCGCGTTTTTCCCCTCCCCGTTCGACGAGGCGGCGTTCATCACCATCGACGGAGTCGGAGAGTGGACAACGTCCAGCTACGGCGTCGGGCGCGGGAACAAGGTCGAGATCCTGGGTGAGATCAAATTCCCTCACTCGCTCGGTCTGCTCTACTCCGCGTTCACATACTACACGGGCTTCAGGGTCAACTCCGGTGAGTACAAGGTCATGGGGCTCGCGCCCTACGGCGAGCCGAAGTACGTCGACCTCATCCTGAACGAGCTCATGGACCTCAAGGAGGATGGCTCATTCAGGATGAACATGAAGTACTTCGACTACTGCGCCGGCCTGACAATGACCAGCAGGGCGTTCGACAAGCTGTTCGGAGCCCCCGCAAGGACCCCGGAGACGGACCTTCGGCAACGGGACATGGACCTCGCCCGCTCCGTCCAGGATGTCACCGAGGAAGTGATGCTGCGGATGGCCCGCCACGTCCAGAAGGAGACGGGAACCAAGTACCTCTGCCTGGCCGGAGGCTGTGCGCTCAACTGCGTGGCCAACGGCAAGATTCTGCGCAGCGGCATCTTCGACGATATCTGGATCCAGCCGGCGGCGGGCGACGCAGGCGGTGCGCTCGGAGCGGCCCTCTTCACCTGGTACGAGTATCTCGGGAACGAGCGCAAGGCGGACAACAAGAAGGACTTCCAGAAGGCATCCTACCTCGGGCCGGAGTTCGGGAATGACAAGATCCTCTCGTATCTTACGGCCAACGACATTCCGCACACGAAGCTCGAGGACGGCGAGATCGCGGACCGCGTCTCCGACATCCTCGCCTCGGAGAAGGTCGTCGGGTTCTTCAACGGGCGGATGGAGTTCGGCCCCCGCGCGCTGGGCGGGCGCAGCATCATCGGCGACGCCAGGTCGCCCGCGATGCAGCGCACGATGAACCTCAAGATCAAGTACCGCGAGAGCTTCCGACCGTTCGCACCGACCGTCCTGGTCGACCACGCGGACGAGTACTTCGGCATCGACAGACCAAGTCCATACATGCTTCTTGTGGCGCCGGTCCGCGAGGACATCCGCAAGGAGATGACCGAGGAGGAAAGCGGCTGGTTCGGGCTCAAGAAGCTCAACGTGGTGCGCTCGAGCATCCCCGCGGTCACGCACGTCGACTACTCGGCGCGGCTCCAGACGGTCGCCCGTGAGGACAACCAACGCTACTACGATGTCATTGACGCCTTCCGGGAGAAGAGCGGCTGTTCTGTGATCATCAACACGTCGTTCAACGTCCGAGGCGAACCCATCGTCTGCTCGCCGCATGATGCGTACATGTGTTTCATGCGAACGGAGATGGACTATCTGATGCTGGGGAACTTCCTCGTCGACAAGACGGAGCAGAAGCCGCTCTCGGACGACACTAATTGGCGCGACGAGTTCGAACTCGACTAACACGAGCGGGCTTGAAGCTCCACGCGAGTCGAGGCCCAACGGAGGAAACGCATTTTGGCCAAGAACCCGAGCTGGATAGCCGTCATCGCGGAAGAGGTGAAGGCGATCAAGAGCGACCCCGCACATCTCCGCAAGTTCGGCCTGACGATGGGGGCCGCCTTTGCGATCTTCGGTGGGCTGTTCTTCTGGCATGACCGGGCGATCGCGCCGTATCTCTTCATCCTCGCGGCCGCGTTCCTGCTTCTTGCGGCCCTCGCTCCGAGAGTACTGAAGCCGGTCCAGAACGTCTGGATGACACTGGCTGTAGTACTTGGGTGGGTGATGACGCGCGTTCTTCTGATCATCGTGTTCTTCATCGGCGTCACACCGATAGCGTTCATAGCGAGAGTTGTCCGGAAGCGCTTCCTCAACCTCAGATTCGAGCCCGACAGGGAGAGCTACTGGGAGAAGCGGGAGCCGGAGACCAGGGGCATGGAGCGCTATGAGAGCCAGTTCTAGCTGACCGCGATGCCCGCGGGTCAGGGCCGCGACCGCAGACCAACGGAGGGATCGATGGGCAAAGGATCAACACTCAAAGAGATCTGGAGTTTCCTGCGTGTCAGGAAAAAGTGGTGGCTCGTTCCGGTGGTCGTGCTCCTGGGACTCATCGGCGCGCTTCTGTTTCTCACGCAGGGCTCAGCGCTCGCGCCGTTCATCTACGCGCTGTTCTAGACCGAGAATCGAACATTCCGGGACGGTGGCGTCGCATCGTCCCGGAATCGAGGGAGTCTCTGACGCAGTGATGTTTGCCCGCAGACTTCTCGCCCTGTTCATCGTTGTCATCGTCACGCTCGCGGCGGCGGAGGGGCTTGTGCGGCTCTTCCACGCCGCTGTCCCCACCCCGGCGGACTCGCCCTACATCCCGGATCCCAACGCGGGCTTCAGACTGAGACCCGATCTCCCTTCGGCCAGCCTGAGGCACGAAGACGAGCGCGTCAACGAGCTAGGGTTCCGCGACCGCGAGCACTCGATCGAGAAGTCCCCGGGAACCTGCCGTATCCTCGGGATCGGCGACTCGTTCGTCTACGGGGACGTGCGCCTGAAGGACAACTTCCTCCGGGTCACGGAATCGGAACTCGCCGACCGTCTGGCCGGGCGATGGCCGTCGGTGGAGATGGTCATGATGGGCCTGGGCGGCTACTCGCCGGAGAACGCTCTTGGTCTCCTGCGCTCGGGCGCGCTTGATCTGTCACCGGACCTCGTCACCCTCAACTTCTTTGTGGGAAACGACGTCACCGGAATCCCCACCAGGGGCAGGGTGTACCTTGGAAGGCTGTACTACATCGGATCCTCTCAGCCGGTGCTAAATGTGCTGCGCAAGCTGAGGATCTTCCAGCTGTCAGAGAAGGCAATCCGAGAACTGGGCAGCATCGTGGCGCAGCGGCGGTTGGGCGGAGAGCCGGAAGCCTCGGCCGAAGTCGAGGCCGGGAACACCGACGAGGAAGAGACGGCCATCGGGTCGTACCCGTGGGAGGATTTCGTGATGATCCAGTCACGCCGCCTCCCGGTCTTCCTGGAGCCCCCCCACCGACGTACGCTCAAGCTCTGGGAGGAAGCGGAGGGCTACCTGCTCGAGTTCGACCGCCTGTGCCGGGAGGCTGACGTGCCGTGGATCCTCCACGTCATTCCGTCTGAAGTGCAGGTGGACCCGGAGACCAGGCGGCTTGTTCTGGAAGCGCTCTCGCTCTCGGAGGAGGCCTACGATTTCGACGCTCCGCAGCGTCGCCTGCATGACTTCGCCAACGCACACGGCATCACGATCGTCGATCCGCTGCCGGAACTGCGCGCACAGCACAGCCGGAACGATAGGTTGTACATCCCTAACAACACGCACTGGGGTGTCAAAGGCAACAAGCTGGCGGGAGAGATCCTGGCTGCAGCCGTCGAGGCCGAGCTGGCCCCCTAGTTCACTCCAACTCACGAATCACCGCGGCGAGTTCCGTGCCGATGATCCGGTGCGCTTCCCTGCCCCAGACGTGCCCCTCCGGGGACTTGGGGTGGGGTTTCCCCTCGAACCAGTCGAGGACCTCGCAGTAGATGAGCAGTCCCTCTGAGTCAAGCTCGCCGACCATTTCCTCGATGAAGGGGAAGGCGGACATCTGCCCGTCCACCGATATGACGATGAGCGAGATGCCGCGCTCATTCAGGTCCCTGGCGAACAACTCCAGCAGTTCGTTGTAGAACCTCTGCTCAACGGGCACCGAGTCGGGGTCCGCCTCGCCCGCGCGGCGCATTGCGTCGGTCAGAGTCGGCCTGGCGAACCTCATGTAGAGCGGATCCCGGATGAGGTTGTACAGCTGACTCTTCTGTATTCTCGAGTCAGAGAGAAAGCGCTTCAGGAAGTTCAGACGGAACGTGGAAGTGCGAAAGACGAACTTTCCGTTCTCGACGGTCGTCACCCTGTTCTTGTAGTTGTCCCTCGGGTCGTTGTCGCAGAACTGGACGATAACCGCGGTCGGGTCGTACAACCGCCCGAACTCGTAGAAGCGCCTGATGTGCTGCGTCAGACCCCAGCCACCCACGGAGAAGTTGACGGTGTCGTAGCCGTCGCCGAGTTCCTCCGACAGGACGGCCGCGTAGACCTCGTCGTCGTTCACACCGGTCCCGAAGGAGTACGAGTCCCCGAGAACCAGCACGTTCTGCCGCTCGTAGCTGTTGGATATGGGTATCAGCTCGCCTCGGCACTGGTTGGCGTTCGTCGTGTAGATGAACCGCCACTGCCCCGGCCGCTCGTGGACCATCTCCCTGTCGGGGAAGAGCATCGTGCCGTACTCCGACGAGAACTGCCACCTCGGGTACATTGAGGGCTGTGGCCGGATGAGCCTGACCATCAGCTCGCCCACCACAACCACTATCACGACAGCGATGAGCGCCGCGATCAGCGCTGCGAGGAGTCGCTTGCCGCACGACAGGTGACCGCCTTCCATGCGTGTCCTCTCTCCAGTCCGGGCGACCGGCCCCGGTGCCGCCGGGTCCACGCCCCGCCTGCTACCGGCCCCAGTGTCGTCGGCTACCGGCCCCGATGCCGTCGGCTACTCGCCAACGCCCGGGGTCAGAGCCGCTCCATGCATCTCGAGTATCGCATCCCCGACCGCCATACCCGCCATCAGGTGCGAGAACGGCGTCCAGTGTCCGTCGCCGTGAACGACCCGAAGAGCGATCAGGCCGTCGTACGCGCTCAGAATGGGTACCGTGTCCACGTAGACATCTGTGACTCGGCCGATGTCCCCGTCGCCCCGCCAGGGGAAGGCACGCTCGAGGTGTCGGCTGGCAATGTCCAGAAGCACGAAGTCCGCGCCGTTCTCCCGGCACACCTCGTACATCCGCTCGACGAGCGCCCTGCCAAGATCGATCTTGTACTCCTCGACCGAAGGACCGACCTCGGCTTCTCCCCCGCCGGAGGCCTCCAGAGCCGCCATCTTCTTCCTGAGAAGTTGCTGCTTGAAGTAGATGGTGGCCACGTTGTTCAGGTAGTTGTGCAGATAGGAGCGCTCG
>DAOWCM010000254.1 GCA_030639555.1 Candidatus Eiseniibacteriota bacterium
CGCCCAGGAGCTCATTGAGAAGCAGGCAGTTGCGGGTGCAGAGTTCGACGGGCGCGTTGCCCGCCACGGACGTGATGGCCAGGAGCTCCACCTCCGTTGAACCCGCGGCCAGCGCGATCGCAATGGCGTCGTCGATGCCCGTGTCCATATCCATGACCATCTTCATCGCAGGAACTCCCGCCACGACATCGTAGGCTTGAAACCCAGAAGGTTCTCCAGCCGGTTCGAAGACACCAGGCTCCCGAATTCCGGCAGGTCCTGGCGCACGGGAACGTCTGGGAAGTAGTCCTCGATCAGCCGCGCCGTGGGCACGACGGTTCCGTTGTCCGGCGCGACGACATAGGCCGCATGGAAGCCCGGCCCGATCTCGAGTGTCACCGCCCGCTCGACCGCCCGGGCCAGATCATCCCCGTGTACGTAGGCCCACAAGCCCTCCGACCACTCCGCCGGCGCACGCGTCAAACGGCGCAGTTTCTCATACTCCTCGGGCACCCAGACCCACGGCGGACGGAGGCTGACCACCGTGGCCGTCCTCCCGGCCTGTCTCGCGAGCACCGTCTCTGCCATGAGCTTACTGCGACCGTAGGCCTCTGTCGGCCCCAGTGGGTGGGCCTCGTCCACGGGCAGGTAGCTTGGTCTCACCCGGCCCTCCGAGAATACGAACCCGAGGACCGAGTCGCTCGATATGAACACGAAGCGTCGCGCTCCCGCCTCGTTGGCCGCAAGCACAACGTTCTTTGTGCCCTCCACGTTGACGTTCAGGATGTCGTCCTCGGAACCGAACGTGGGCCCCGGTATCGCAGCCGCATGGACGACGGCCTGAGCGCCGTCAATGGCACGGCTTAAGGCAGTAAGATCGAGGATGTCCGCGTGTGCGTACTGGACAGAAGGTGCCGGCTCGCCAAGTGAATGCCCGACCCCGGTGGGACCGGGGCCGGAGATGTCGACATTGACCACGTCGTGACGCTTCGCCAGGCGACGGACGATGACGCGGCCCACAAGTCCGCTTCCGCCTGTGACGGCGATTCTCATCCGCTCAGAGCCTTGGTTACCTCGACGGCCGTCTTCCCGACCACGGCTATCTGCAGGATGACGTAGATGGCGCCGCCAACCACGCCGCCTACATTGAACGAGACGTGCGCGGCGATGGCGGGCAGGATGCTCCCCGTCCGCTCACGCTGGTAGGCTGCGACTAACCCTAAGAAGAAGGCGAACACCACTACGATGTACGTGGTCAGGAACGACGTGCCCGTTGCCAGCAGGATGATGTGCATGAGGGCGAAGAAGACGGCGCTCATGATGACCGGGAGGCTTATCCGCAGGTGGAACACCGAAAACCCACGATCCATCAGTGGCTCCAGATAGCTCTGCACGTAGCCCCGAACCAGAATCTCCTCCGCGACGCTGGCGAGAACCCACACCAGTAAGATGATCTGGACGAAGCTCAGCCCCTTGAGCGGGCTCATTCCCCCCGCACGAGAGGTAAGGGTCACGCTGGACGCGATGGCTCCCAGGATGACGCCCCACGTGATCCCTGCGACGTATCCTCCCCCGACCTTCGGCCGTGTGAAGCCGAACCGCGACGGGTCGCCCGTGGACGACGCAAGTACGAGGATCAGCGAGACGGCGAGCATGATGGCGTAGTTGACGAACACGCTCATCCACTCGGGTGACCCCTCGACGGCGAGATACCGCACGGCCCTCGAGCTGCCCCAGGCCGCGAAGAGGACCACGAGACCCAGGAAAGTCGCGCTGATGACAAGCGATGTGGCGTCACCAGTTCTCTTGTCGAACCGGTCCATCGCGCACCTCCACTTCTTGCGGCCGGGTGGTCCGGGTTGCGCCTACTCGCCGACGAACTGCACGATGACCTCGCGGCTTCTGGGGCGGTCGTCGAAATCTACAAGTACGACCTGCTGCCACGTTCCAAGACACAGCTCCCCGCTGATGAACGGAACGGACAGGCTGGGGCCCAGCAGGGCCGAGCGGACGTGGCTGTGGCCGTTGTGGTCCCCCCATCGGAGGTGATGTCGCCAGTCGCGCCCCTTTGGAGCGATCGCCTCCAGAACTTCCTGCAGATCGGCCACGGCCCCGGGCTCGAACTCTATCGTCGTTATGCCGCCCGTCGACCCTCCCACGAACAGCGTGGCGACACCGTCGGCGAGGCCGCTCTTTCTCAGGCCGTCCGCCAGCTGTTCCGTGAGGTCGACCGTGTCACCGTCTCCAGCCGTTCTGCATGAAATGGTATCGGTAAAGACTGCCACCGGTGCCTCCGGCGTCTACTTGTCGAGATCGCAGTAGCGGTCGACCTGCTTGCCCAGTATCGCGAGGCTTGCGTCCCAGAAGTCCCTGGATCGAATGTCGATGCCGAATCTCGCCGCGAGGTCGGCCGCCTTGCCCTCACCCGTGCTGCGCAGAAGCTCCTTGTAGCGCGGGATGAACGCAGGCCCTTCCTTGAGATAGATGGCGTAGACCCCCAGCCCGAACAGCAGCCCGAACGCGTAGGGGAAATTGTAGAAGTTATAGCCCTCGTAGTAGTAGTGGGGTTTCAGGAGCCACATGTAGGGGTGAAGGTGGTCCGAGTCCAGACCGTCGGCGTAAGTCTCCTTCTGGGCGGCCAGCATGAGCTCGCAAAACTCGTCTGCCGACAGCTCCGCCGCCTCTCTTCTCTTCACGATCTCCGACTCAAACACGAAGCGCGAGTAGATATCGACGATGACCGCAGACGCGTCCACGAGCTGATTGTCGAGGATGGCGACAGACGCTTCCTTCGGCGCCTTGTCCAGCGCCGCGTTGAACACGATGGTCTGGCAGAAGATAGACGCCGTCTCCGCGAGCGTCATGGGCGAGCCCCGTCTCAGCGAGGGGAGTCCCTTCTGGCAGTGGTTGTGGAAGCCGTGACCCAGCTCGTGCGCCAGGGTGCTCAGCCGGTCGAAGCTGCCGTCGAAGTTGGCGAGGATGCGCGACTCGTCGACCGATCGAATCCCCATGCAGAACGCGCCGCCACGCTTCCCGTCTCGCGGCTCGGCGTCGATCCAGTTGTGGTCGAACGCATAGCGAGCGAAGTCGGCAAGTTCGTCGCTGAAGGTGCCGAACTGTTCGACGACGTAGTCGCTGGCCTCGTCCCACGTGTACTCGAGTTCAGCCTTGCCCACCGGGGCAATGAGGTCCCACCACGGGAGTTTCTCTTTGCCCAGCTTCGCCGCCTTACTGCGGAAGAACCTGCGGAACATCGGAAAGCTGTCCTTCATCGAGCCCAGCAGCGCGTCGAGCGTTGCCTGATCCATCTTGTTGCGCTCGAGCGACGCGTGCAGCACGCTGTCGAAGCCGCGGCGCTTTGAGATTGTGATTGCAGTTCCTTTGACACCGTTGAGCGCGAACGCCACCGGCTCCCGCACTGACTCCCAGGCCTTGAGTTCAGCGTCGTAGGCGCGCTTTCTCACGCTCTCGTCGGGGTCACCCGCCAGGTTTCTAATCACGGTCATCGGGAGCATCTCGGTCTTCCCGTCCCGCTCGAACGGGGTCTTGAGCTGGCTGGTCACGGTCCCCTGCAGTTTGTGCATCACGCCGCCGCCGGACAGAAGCAGCTCGGATGCGAGATCCTCGAGTTCTGTGTCCATGCGGAACCGGCTCTCATCGACGATGTCCTTGAGAGCGAGCTTATGCTCGCATACTACCGGGGCACGCTCGCACGCGACATCGAGGACGGGCGCCAGCGAGCCGACCCAGGCCTCGAAGCGCACATAAATCCGGTCCACGCGGACGCCGACCTGCTCGAGTTCGCTCCCGCGGCGTGCGGCCACTTTGTTGTAGGAATCCGTTGTGACGAAGCTCTGTACGTACGCGCGTAGCGAG
>DAOWCM010000416.1 GCA_030639555.1 Candidatus Eiseniibacteriota bacterium
GCTGAGGAGAGAGGCCATGAAAGCCATGTTCGATCCTGCCGTGCGTGTGACCTGCGCAGTGTGTTCAGCAGCGTTTTTCATCCTCCTCGCGGGAGCGCCCGCTCTCGCGGATTCCCCCTTGCTATCGATGCCCGACCCCGCCGCGGCCTACTGCGAGAACCTGGGCTATACCTACGAGATCGTCGATGGTGACGGCGGGCAGCGCGGCGTGTGCGTGCTTCCCGACGGCCGCCGCGTGGACGCGTGGGCGTTCTACCGCGGCAAGGTCGCGCCCGAGTACTCCTACTGCGCGAGGCAGGGTCTCGGCATCCGGACGAAGACCACGGACCACGGTTCCTTCATCACCGAGTGCGCGGTGTGTGTCTCGGAGGAGGGGACGGAGCTCGGGACGGTCAGTGAGCTCATGGGGCTCAAGTTCGAGACGATCAGGGGCATCATGGGAAGCGCTTCGGAACCGGCAGGCGCTCCGACGGGCGACGACGAGGACGGCGCGTCCGCCCGCAAGGACCGGTACGGCCCGAAGAGACTGGCCGTGCCGGTCGGTGGCAGCCCCCCAAACGGCGTCCCGCCGGCGAAGTTCGACTGGCGGACGATGGACGGCACGACCGCCGTGAAAGCCCAGGGCAGCTGCGGCAGCTGCTGGGCCTTCAGTACCGTCGGCGCGTTGGAGTGCAACATCCTCATCAAGGACGGTGTTGAGGTCGACCTCTCGGAGCAGTGGCTGATCAGCTGCAACCAGAGCGGCTGGAGCTGCGGAGGCGGCGGGTTCGCGCACGGCTACCACATGCTGAAGAGGGACCCGTGCGGTGGAACCGGCGCGGTCCTCGAAGCGAACTTCCCTTACGCCGCAACGAACGCACCGTGCGACTGTCCCTACCCGCACAGCTACAGGCTGGACGGGTGGGGGTTCCTCGACAAGTCCGTTGAGATTCCCGATGCGGACATGATCAAGCGAGCGATAATGAAGTACGGCCCGGTGTCCGTCGGCGTCATGGCGAACACGTCGTTCTCCTCGTACAATGGAGGCGTCTTCACGGGCGGCGTCTACCACGACATCAACCACGCGGTCGTGCTCGTGGGCTGGGACGACAACCAGGGGCCCGAGGGCGTGTGGTTCCTCCGAAACTCGTGGGGAATGATGTGGGGCGAGGATGGGTACATGCGGATCGCGTACGGCACGAATGCGGTGGGGTGGGCCGCGAACTGGGTCGACTACCGGGATCCCATCCAGGTAGCGCTGCCCGAGGGCACGCCGGGCGTTGTCGAGCCCGGGGAGCCCGTGGCGGTGTCGGTCCGGATCGACAGTCACACCGATTCATACATCAATGGCACCGGTGTGCTGCACTACCGCTTCGACGGCGGTGGCTATGATGTCCTGCCGCTCGAGTCCCTGGGAGGCGGGCTGTACGAGGCGACGCTTCCGGCGGCTTCCTGCGGCGACACCCCGGAGTTCTTCTTCGCCGCGGCCGGCCTCAGGTTCGGCACGGTCTACAATCCGCGTGACGCGGCGAGAGAGGTCTACTCGTACCCCGTCGGCACGACGGTTCCGGTCTTCTACGACGATTTCGAGAGCGACCTGGGATGGACCGTGCAGGACGGACCGGAGCTCATGGGAGGCTCCTGGGAGCGCGGTGTCCCCGTCGGCGGGGGAGACAGAAGCGACCCGCCGACCGACTACGACGGGTCGGGCAGTTGCTTCCTCACGGGGAATCAGGACGGCGACTCGGACGTCGACAAGGACTGGACCCGGCTGACGTCACCGGACATCGACCTGAGTGCGGGGGCCGAGGCCGTGGTGGAGTTCGCGTTCTGGTACCGCAATGACCACGGTGACAACCCGAACGGTGACTACTTTATCACATACCTGTCCGACGACGGCGGCGGCAGCTGGACAGCCGCCGACACCACGGGTCCCAGAGCTCCGCTCCCGGAGGGCTGGCACAGGAAGACGATCCTCGTGAGCGGGCACGTCGCGCTCACCGACCAGGTGCGCGTGCGCGTGCAGGTAGCGGACCTTCTCGGCGGCTCGCTCGTTGAGGCGGCGATCGACGACTTCTCGGTCAGCTACCTGACGTGCGGGGACACGGCCACGGAGGCGGGCGACCCGAGCACACAGTCCGGCCTCGCCCTGCGACCGAACTCGCCGAACCC
>DAOWCM010000404.1 GCA_030639555.1 Candidatus Eiseniibacteriota bacterium
CTGTTGACCTCGTAGATGCCCTGCTGGAAGTGCATCACGAGAAGAGCTGTCCCGCCCAGTCGCGCGAGCCAGCGAACGATGGCTGAAGTTCGTCTGATTGTTCGGTCCCTCCTTCAGATGACGGCTCCATCACTGGGTCCGGTCTAGTTGTATGCCTTGCGAGTCGCTTCATCCGCCATCGTCGGCTCGAGAATCGGCGCCCACGATTCCGCTTTCCACGTGCCCAGTACCGTGTGCAGCTCGAGGTACTTCTCAGGGATGGGATGTGTTCCAACGACCACCTTCACACCGAGGCGAGCCTCAAGCAGAGCCTTAAATGTGCGGATGTTCGGGCAGGGCGGATACCCCACAACGAGGCCGGTTGCAAGGTGTATCACCTCGGCCCCGTTCGCGACCATCTCATCCCCCGCATACTCGACGTTGCCTCCCGGGCACCCATCGCACGATGTGTACCCAACCAGCTCAACGTCCACGTCCTTGTAGATGCTGAACGCGCCTTCCCTGTTCTTCAGTGCCCGGAAGCACTTGCCGCCGGCACAGCGGCGGTAACGGTCACAGATGATGATCCCTATCTTCGTCTTCTTCGGCACGGTCGTCCTCTCAGTCAGTGACGCGTGTCAGGTCTCGTTCAGCGCTAAGGTCTTGTCATCCCATGTCATCTACAGACGCCAGTCAGGTGTCCGCGCGCTACGGACACAGGTCCGCGGAGTATCGGTCCAGCGATCCACCCCGGTAACATCGGAACGCACGGCGCATCTCGTGAAGCCGCCACGTACCGTCGGTCAGACGATGCAGGACCGCTCGATGCCAGTCCCCCCGGACCGAATCGTCCAGAAGACCATCCCGTGCGACGACAACGACCATCGTGTCGGGTGCTTCTCCTCTGTTTGCCACTTCCGACAGAGCGAGAGAGCGTGTGTCCACGTCGCCGCCCACGAGATTCAGAGTCACATAGAGAGCACTCCGCGGCCAATCGAGGCCAGCGTCCACTGCCTCATCGACCCGGGAGTTCAGCGGCATCACACCACGTCCCGCCATGAATCCACGGGCACAGCGAGTGGGCTCTCCGCCGGGGGCGGCGACGCGGCGCATCCCACCACCAGAAGCAGCAGCAACACCGAATACCTCACCCGCATCCCCCTCTCGCTCCACCACACGCTCAGTTCGGCAGCAGTGAGGCGTTCGCCGGAATCGCTATCTCGGAGCCTCGTGCCCCAGCAGGAGCAGCTTCCCCCGCGCCCTTTCCAGACCGGTCCTTAGCTCTATCAGGTAGAGACCGGCCGGCAGCCGCGCGGGCGGCGTCCAGTCCAAGGAATCGCGTCCGCGCTCGACGCGCTGCCGGTCTACGAGACGTCCACGAACATCGTAAACAGAGAGCACACCCGCCGAACGAGTCGGCCGGCTCCAGGTGAGACGTGTACGTCCGGTGGCCGGGTTTGGATGGCTCCGCAGCAGACCATCGTCGGCGGCCCAGGAAACGACGCCGGTCCCGCTCGCCAAGATGTCGAAGGGCGACGGCGACTGCGCGACGGCGACATCCCCGCCCGCACTGACCTGCACTTCGAGATAGCAGCTGGAGGATATCTCTCCGGCGACCTGCCACTCGTGGGCCCCGCTGTCGGGGATGCCCAGAGCGACCGGGGCCCAGGGGCCGGCCGGGCCGCTCGTGGAGAGGTAGATGTCCACGAGAGCGGGTCCATGTCCGACAGGGACGGCCGTAGCCCAGCGGAGTTTGCGGATGGAGCCCTGTCTCAGGACCTCACCGCCGTCGGGGAAGGTCACACGCGTCGTCAGCAGCTCCGGGCTCACCCATGGCGAGTAGACCCGGAGCTGATTGCGATAGAAGGGGAAGCCACTCTTCTGGGCGAGAACGACGATGTCCTCGCGGCCGTCGTGGTCGCAGTCCCCGTCCACCCGGAGTGCGTTGCCGATTCCGGGCGTGGGCATCGACCAGCTCGTGGCCAAGGTCCAGCTGCCCGCGCCGTCGCCCAGGTAGCAGCTGCCGGTGGGCTGGACGTAGGCGACGACGTCGAGGTGGCCGTCGGCGTCGAGATCGCCGAACTGCACCTGTTCGGCATTGTAGGTGGGCAGGCCCGAAGAGAAGCTCACCCAGGTCTCGCTGTCGGGAGAAAGGCGCCAGGCCTTGACGCCCGAGCTGCCGTGATCGATGAGCAGGTCGTCGCGTCCGTCGCCGTCGAGATCCCCCACGTCC
>DAOWCM010000099.1 GCA_030639555.1 Candidatus Eiseniibacteriota bacterium
CGGACGGTTGTAGATGTGGTCGACGATGCCCTGATCGCCGTTGCCGTCAATGATGAACCAGGGGCCGTAGTCGCGCGTCCAGATGCTGTTCGTCGGAGCGAAGATCCAGTCAACGTGGGACATATTGGCGCCGGCAGCGGAGAGCGAACTCGAAGCCGCCGACTGATCGCCCGCGTCCTCTACGATCACCCATAGCATCACGTCCTCGGTGTACTCGGCAAGCAGGTTGGTCGGGTTTCCCCACGGGTAGCGCACAATGACGCCGGTCATCGGCTCGAACTCGCCGGGGTTCCGCACGGGCCCCGCGGCCGGATCCGTGGCGCGGTGGCCCTCGCCGATTCGGTCCAGCATCTCCAGCTCTTCCGCCGTCATCCCGATGGGCAGGTAGCTGTCGCCCTCGAGCTCCTCGGCGAGCGAGCTCGCCTGCAGGCCGGCCGAAGGTATCAGTATGAGCAGCACTGCCGCGAGTGCCGCAGCCGTCACTGCTGTGCGCCCAAGTGAGTGTTGCCTCATTGACATAGACCTCCGCCTGCCCGTTGCCCGGCTATCTCGACTAGCACCATCATTATAACATAGCAAGAGGTGCGAAGATAGAGGGATCTGCCGGGAGAACGTGGCAGGGGCGCCCGCGGGCCTACGCGAGCAGGCTGCCGAGGTCTTCGCGGGCCTACGCGAGCAGACTGCCGAGCGCCCCCGTGAGGAAGCGGACGCCGAAGTAGAGGAGCATGAGGCCCGCGACCAGGCTGACGCCCTTGAGAAAACGGTCCCCGAGGAGCTTCGTCCCCTTGAACGCGGCGGAGGAGAGGAAGTAGTACCAGATGAGATCAAGCGACCAGTGTACGACGGCGAACACCGCGAACTGCCACACGCCGTAGCCCCATGCCCCGAACACGAGCGTAGCGCCCACGGTGGCCCACCAGACAATGAAGTAGGGGTTCCCGCCGGTCATCAGTACGCCCGCCATGAAAGGGGACGCCTCTCGCAGTCGCTCCGGGGCGGCCTCCTGAGCGCCGCTCCGTCTGAGCGAGAGCAGGAGCCCCGCGGCCATCCAGAGGAGCACTCCACCTCCGGCCAGGCCGACTGACGTGGCGAACACGTCGTGCTGGAAGAACGGCCCCAGCCCCAGCACGATCAGGATTATCAGCGGGAACTCGACGGCCCCGTGGCCGAGCGCGATCAGAGCGCCGGCGCGCGGTGATTTGGCGCCCTTTCCCACAACCACGACGGTCAGGGGCCCAGGCGCCATCACGCCGGAGAGCGAGATCAGAATAGCCTGTATCAGAAACGCCCCGAAACTCATGGGGGGTATTCTAGCAGAGTATGGGGCATTGAGCCAAAGGAAGCGCTCTGCCGGACCCCCCTGCGCGTCAGAGCTCACCGGCGGGAAAGATCTGATGGAGTGAGATCACCGCCCGCCATCGCCGCGATTACGCGGTCGGCGTAGGCAGCAGGCGCCGTGACTGGCACGGCGGTCAGGTCTGTTGGATCTGGTCCCTCTATGAAGTACATATGATTGCCGTCGAAGACGCCGTAGCGTGCGCGCGTCACCGAGACGACAACCTCGTCGTTGCCGTCACCGTTGAAGTCGCCTGACGCCATGGCCTCGGCTGGACCGTCTCCACTGAAGTCGTGGTACAGCATGTCGAAGTTGCCCGCATCGTAGCTGCCCAGAGCGCCTGAGTCGTCCCCGTGTTTCAGGAGATCATAGTTCTCACTGCCGTAGTCGTAGAGAAGAACATAGCTCTGAAGCCCGCCACCAGGCCACAGAACCGTCATGGAGAGAACGAGCGACTCATCAAGATCGCCGTCGAAATCAGCAGTGGTCATGGAGGGTACGAAGTAGTCCCTCATGTGAGGCCCGCCGGACCAATGTGCGAACACCGGACCGTAGTAGCTGTACGAACAGCTTTCCCAATCGATGCTGTCGATGAAGTGTATCTTGTGCTCAACGAGGTCTGGCTGAACGCTCAGTGCGTACAGAAGCTCGTCCTTGCCGTTGCCATCGAAATCGCCCGCTGTCATCGCGGTGGTCACCGTATCAGACCCAGCGACTGCTGGTCCTGGCCACACCGAATTGGTCAACTCGATGTAGTCGCCAGGCTGCATCAAGTGGCCACCTGACTTCCAGCTGTCGTTGTACTTGACGATGCAGATGTGGGCGTCACCGTAGGCGGTGCCAGATCTCTCGCTGTAGGCAATGACGAGATCATCGCGTCCATCGCCGTCGAAATCGCCGCTGGCGAGCGCCGTGATCTGATGCTGCGACGGATTGGCAATCCAACTCAGAGGGTACTCCCGCATGTGGCTGGCTGACCCGCCCTGCTGGGTTGGGTTCTCCGACAGGTAGAGTTCGCTGACTCCGTAGGGCGGTTCTGAGCAGGCGACCACGAGTTCATCATCGCCGTCGCCGTCCAGATCTCCCATCGTTGCAGCAGCTACGCATGCCTCACCGTCGGGGTCGAAGTAGATCTGAGTCCCCGTGCCGAGCGATCCCTCCTGGAGAGCGGCGTAGTCGGCGAGTTCGAAGCGGTGCGCGATGTTGTAGCTGTGGTCAGTCGAGGAGCCACCGATGAACAGCTGATCCGACCCCTCTATCTCGTTCTCGACGGCCTCCGCCCAATCGAAGTCGGGGCCGAGCCAGTAGCCCTTCTGCGCCGACATGTTGTACGGTCCGCGTGGACTGCAGGGCGTCCACTGGTAGAACCAGATTCCATCCGGGTTGAGGTCAAGAACATGCCGGATGTAGCCGTGCAGGTCCTCGTGTCGAGGAAAATCCACGATTGGCGGGTCGTGTGCCGGATGGTTGCGATAGTGAGCGGGGAGCACCGGCAGCAGCTTCCAGTCATCGGGCCCTGTTCCCTCCTCTCCATACCTGCTGTCGCCGTACAGCAGGAAGTCCTCACGCGCCTTGGTGAACCAGTATGCCCATCCTCTGTCCTTCAACACATCCAACGGCAGGTAGTAGTCGATATTGATGTTGTCAGCTTCCCACATCGTGTAGTACCAGCGGTCCTGGTAGGAGCCCTCTGCCGCGCCACGCACTGCCTGAGAGGGGAAGCGGACCGCATCCACCATGTCGCCGTAGCCCATCTCCTTGTCCGGGGGAGTGCCGTCGGGGTAGACACCACCGTTCGAGAAGATCTTGCCGTCGTAGTTGACCCACTGGTATGACCAAGCCGGGTCTCCGCCGGGGTGCGTCTCGAGATCGGCATACACAGTGGAGTACATCGGGTGGCGGCGGAAGTTGTTGTCTGGATCGTCCTCGATGTCCCGAATCGCGTCAACGAGCCTGTAGTACTCGGCCAGGTCGCGACCGCCCACGTTTGGCTCACTCGTGACATACCAGCCCGCGATGAAGTAGGGGTCCGGGGAGTCGTTCTTCTCCCATTCGCACAACGTCTCGATGTAGTATCTGAGACGATCCACTCCTGGCTCGAGGTGATGGTCTTTCCAGTTGTAGCGGGTCTCCATTCTGACGAACTGCTCGTCGTCGGCGCTGACGACGAGCTTGTACACGGCCCCGAGCATCATCTTGAGATCAGCGTCTTCCCGGTCGCTGTACGCTGCTATCGGGGCAAGAACGGAGTCCCTTAGTGCGCGGCACCAGGCGGTCCATTCCTCCCATTCCGTCATAGGATTGTTGACATCATTGGTGTGCCATGTCGGGTGATCGAAGAAGGTGAGAATGTTGCAGGCCTCATTGCCTCCGGGGTGCCCCCTGTAGATCGAGTCGATTCGGGCGATCTTGGTGCCGGTGAAGTCGTACTCCGCCGGGTGGTCGGGGACTCCGATTATCCTATACATTCCGACCGGAAACCGCTCGCCGTCCCCGCCCAGGTGAGGCGCCTCAGTCTGAGCAAGGCACGGTGCTGCGGCGACGAGTGCTGCGAGGCAAACCGCCAGGACGAGAGAACAGGTTGATCTCGCGCTGCGGCACATGGCAATCTCCTTCGGCACACAGGGGCGACTGCGCCTGTGATTGACAGATGGTCCTGGTGCAGCACCATCACAAGAGCGTGAGACTCAGAGGGGCGACGCAGCAACGCTGAGCCTCCAGTAGTGTGCGTGCAATATCAATAGCGAAACATAAGCGCCCACGCTGGTCTGCCTGGGTTCGGGCGCGATCGTCACCGCCCTCTGAGACTACGGCTTGCCACAGCGATAAAACTATGCTATAATGCAAAATCGAGAGATGTCGCTGACTGTGCTGGCTCCCCCCGGTTGCAGGACTGACAGAGGAGGAACCCCTTTGCGTTCGAAACATACCCCCAGGAGGCTCCTTTTCCTCGTGGCAGCCGTCGTGCTTGCCGTCGCGGCCCAGCCCGCCTCCGCGATCAAGGTCTGCACCTACAACGCACTCAACTTCCCCAACGACTACGTCGAGCGCGTCGATGCCTTCCGCCTGGTCATGGATGAGATCGACGCCGATCTCATCGTGCTCCAGGAGATGGAGACCTGGCAGTCCGCGAACCTGTTCCGGGACGACATCCTCAACTACTCCGTACCGGGCGAGTACCGTCGGATGCCCTTCATCAACGGTCCCGATACGGACAACGCGTGCTTCTTCAAGCCGGACGTCCTCGATTCCCTCGACTACGGATACCTCGACACCGGAGTGCGCTACACCACCTGGTACAAGTTCAGGCCCGACGGCTACGACTCCACGCAGACCGAGTTTGTCATCCTGTCCACTCATCTCAAGGCCGGGTCCACTTCCGGAGACCAGGCGCAGAGGCTGGAGCAGACGACCATCATCAGGAACTACCTGAACACTTACCCCACTGACAGCAACTTCATGATGGCCGGTGACTTCAACATCAGATCGAGCGCCGAGGGATCGTATCAGATGCTCATCAGCTACCAGGCGGACAACGACGGCAGGAGCAAGGACCCGATCAACACCGGCGGTACCTGGCACGACAACTACTCGCTCAGGACGACGCACACGCAGTCGCCGCGTGTTGACGGTGGAAGCGGCTCGGGCGGGGGCATGGACGACCGGTTCGACTTCGTTCTGGTGTCGTACGCGCTGGATGACGACGACGGGCTCTCCTACGTCGACTACTCGTACGTTCCGTTCGGCAACGACGGTCTGAGACTCAACCTGGACATCAACGACCCGCCGAACCAGATCGTAAGCTCGGCGGTGGCGGATGCGCTCTACACAGCTGCCGACCACATCCCGGTCTTCCTGGAGCTGCAGCTTCCCGCGAAGATCGAGGCAGCGACGGCCATTGACTTCGGCGACTTCATCGTCGGGGCCACCGCGGAGGAGACCCTCACGGTCGGGAACGTGCCGACCGCGCCGGCCGAGGACCTGACCTACTCGATGACGACACCCTCCGACTTCGGCGCGCCGGGTGGCTCGTTCGTGCTCGGCCCCGGCGAAGACAACGACCACGCGGTCACGATGGACACAGGCAGCGCCGCGAACAGGTTCGGGAACCTCGAGATATCCTCGAACGACCTCGATGATCCCACCTGGTACGTGAACCTGTCGGGTAGGGTGCTCGAGCACGCCAGCCCCTCGCTTGCGCAGCTGTCGATCGTGCTCCACTCGACTCTGGACTTCGGGTCGCACATGGCGGGCGCGTTCTCCGACGAGACCCTGAGCGTCTACAACGAGACGTTCTTCGAGCTACAGGCGCTTCTAGAGGTCTACGATGCGACGATCGTCGAAGGGGACAGTCGCTTCTCGTTCGTCGGCGGGTTCAGTCCCGTCACTCTTGGGTTTGGTGCGGGCGAGTACCCGCTGGCGTTCGACAGCGCCGGCGCGGTCGAGGACAGCACCTACACGGCGACGCTGACGTTCTACAACAGAGACGATCAGACCGTCGCCGGTGCGACGGTGCTGAACTCCCTGGTCGTTACCCTTGAGGCCCACGTGCTCCCGGGCACATCGGTTCCGGACGACCCGGTCCTCGCCATGGCGTTGAGTCCGGGGTCACCGAACCCGTTCACGGCAGAGACCGCGCTTCTGTTCTCGCTTCCCGCGCCCGAACATGCGGTGATCGAGGTCTATGACGTCTCCGGGCGCCTGGTGATCACGCTCGTCGACGGTTCCATGCCGGCGGGCGCGAACCGTGTGGTCTGGGACGGCCGCGACAGCCACGGCGCACCCGCGGCCTCCGGCATCTACTTCTGCCGCGCGCAGGTCGGGGAGTGGCACGAGGCGAGGAAGGTCGTGCTGCTGCGATAGCGCCACGTGATACCGATGGTTCTGGAGGACCTGCCGCGCCGGCCTTGACGCTCGCGGCTGATGCGCGATTCGCTGGCCCGGAAGACCCGTGAATCGTAGATGGCGAAAGCTCTTCAAGCGGCCAGGGTTGTTCTGTTGCGAACAACAGTGGCCACCAGGAAAAACCTCGGCATGATCCACTCTACCGAACAGACTGTGATCTCTCCACTCCTCGCTTCCAAACCCGATGAACGGGCTACGCTTCCGTCTGACGGTAGATTCGCTCCCATCACAACCGGTGTGGCAGAACACAGTGTTTGGATGCGCATATGCGCTAACCCGAGGGGGGAAGAATGAGAAGCGCGAGCGTGATTGGAGTTCTGTTGGTCTTGGTCTCGTCGGTGCCGTCACTCGCCGTCCAATCCGAGATGACGTTGACCGATGCAGAGACCGGCAGGGTGATTACCGTGAACAAGGAGGTCTCGCCGGAGTCAGCGATCGATTTCTTGCCGCTTACGCACGACACGTCCAGGGCCGGGCTGATCTGGGTGGCCAGCGCTGGAGGGGCGATATGCAAATCGGTCGGCATCAGCGATGCGACCCACCATTCACTCATCGGTTGGGGTCTGAACGACGAGGCATGGGCGTTCTTCGACGATACCGTCAATGTCCCTGTCTGGGAATATGGCCTCGGGGACGTGGATGATCTGCCTCACGACATTACTTCTGATGGGACCTGCCTGGCCGGTGGGGCAGGGAATACGCTCTACGGATTCGGTCCGTCTTCCAGCGTACCCGATTGGGTGTATCCCATAGGCGTTCCAACTGATGAGGTGTATAACCTGTTGCTGTCCGACGACGCCGAGACGATCTACTACGTATCCGGCGATGTTTTCGACCACATGAACATCACTTCCGTGAGCTTGACGACGTTCGACGAGAACTGGAGTCATGCTCTGCCGGAGAACGGACGTGTATGGGGCTCCGCCCTGTCGGGGAACGGCGAGAGACTGGTGATCGTGCAGTACAGCTGGGTCACGGTCTATTCGAGCGGCGGCGACGTGCTGTTTCAGATCGAGAGAGCTACCGGCTCTCAGGCGACGCCCGCCGTTTCCGACGACGGGAGCATATTCGTCATCGGTGACCTCCACGGCTATGTGGATGTGTACGAGTATCGAACTGGCGGCACCTACCAGATCAAGTGGCAGTATCTGTTCCCGTGGGGCACCTACTACGACTGGGCGACGGCGCTCGCCGTCTCTGGAGACGGCGGCACGATCGCGGCCGGCTCGTATCAATATGAGGGTGGTCAGAACAGCGGAGAGCTGGCGGTGTTCGATGTCGGGAGCAATGTGCCGATATGGACCTTCTCTTCCGAGGATGACATGATCGTCAGTGCCGACATATCGGCAGA
>DAOWCM010000210.1 GCA_030639555.1 Candidatus Eiseniibacteriota bacterium
ATCGACTAAACAAAGCCAGGAGAAGTTCTCTGGGTTCACAATCTCCCTCGCTACGATACGGCTTTGACGCCCCACATCTGGCTAGACGGTGTCGCGGACGGCTGGCTCACGCCGCCCGACATCTACTCCTTCCCGGCCGACTGGACCATCTGGATGTACTCGTTCGTCATTCCGCCGGAGGAAGCGTTCCATCAGATCGGCATGCCGGACCATCCCATCACCTACTGGCTCGATGTTCAGGCCAGGCCGCACGATCCGGACGCGTTCTTCGGATGGAAGACGTCGCTCGATCATTGGAACGACGACGCGGTATGGGCGATAGGCATGGAGCCCTATCCGGGTCCGTGGAACGAGCTCCGGTACCCGCAGGGCCATCCGCTCGTCGGCGACTCGATCGACCTCGCGTTCGAGCTCGAGATGCACTACGGCACGGGCGTGGACGAGGACGAGGTCCCGCTGCGTTCCGGCCTGGGTCAGAACGTGCCGAATCCCTTCAACCCGAAGACCAGCATCGCCTACGAGGTTCCGGCGAGCGGCTGCCACATCGCCATTGACATCCTCGATGTCAGCGGGCGCGTGGTGCGGCACCTGGTCGACGAGTTCCAGGAAGAGGGCAGGCGTGAGATCGTCTGGGACGGCCGCGACAACGAGGGGCGCGAGCTGTCATCGGGCGTCTACTTCTACAAGCTGGTTACCCCCGAGTCAGAGGCGACCAGGAAGATGCTACTTCTGAAGTAGCATCAGCGTGAGCATGAAGGGGATCTGAGCTCGGACTCAGACCCGACGCGAGGCCCCCGGTGAATCAGCCGGGGGCTTCGGTGTACGCGGGGAGCGTCACGACGCGCGCGCGGTGCGCAGAATCTGCGCACCTGGGGAGTCGTGAGTGGATGGAACGTGCGTCGTCTGCGCGGGGGATGTCGGTTGCGCGCGGAGTGATTCGTTGATAACTCCAGGGCGATGGCCTACCCTAGTAGGAGTACGAAGGAACACCCGAAGGCAATCCGAACGAAGGGGCAACCGCAGCATGAAGAAGATCGCAATCATCGCCGCCGGCATAGTCGCAGTGGCGATCGTCGTCTGGCAGTTCGCCGGCAGGAGCGGGCCGGAGCAGACCGGGCGATTCGAGTTCGTCGAGGTGGAGCGCGGGGACATCGAGAACATCGTATCGAGCTCCGGCACCCTGAGCGCTGTGGGCACGGTGGACGTGGGCACCCAGGTCTCCGGCACCATCGCCAGGATACTCGCGGACTACAACGAGACCGTGCGGGCCGGGCAGGTTCTCGCGGTGCTCGATACGACCATGCTCTCGGCCTCCGTGCGCGACGCCCGTGCGGGCGTTGTAAGGGCGCGCTCTCTCCACGATCAGGCCGTTCGCGACTACGATCGTGAGCAGGATCTCCACGAGAACGATCTCATCAGCGATGCTCAGCTGTCCGATACTCAGACGTCGGTGGAGACGGCACGCGCTGGCGTCCTTTCCGCCGAGGCATCGCTCGACAGGTCGCGTGCCAACCTGAGGTACGCGGTCATCCGCTCTCCCATCGACGGCACGGTCATCATGAGGAACATGGAGCCCGGTCAGACCGTCGCGGCCAGCTTCTCGACACCGACGCTTTTCGTCATTGCGGAAGACCTCTCTGAGATGGAGATCCATGCTCTGGTTGACGAGAGCGACATCGGGGCGATACGGGAGGGGCAGAGCGTCCGCTTCACGGTCGAGGCGTACATGGATGAGGAGTTCACGGGCGTGGTCCGGCAGATATGGCTCCAGCCTCAGACCGTGCAGAACGTCGTGATGTACACGGTCGTCGTGGATGCCCGGAACGACCGTGGTCTGCTCTATCCCGGCATGACCGCCACGACGGACTTCCTGATCGACGAGCGACACGACGTGCTGATGGTTCCCAACGCGGCTCTCAAGCTCCGCGCGACCCCGGGCATGTTCGAGGAGATGCGCGCAACGATGGAAGCGCGCACGGCCGAGCTGCCGGACTCCCTTCGCCAGGCCATGCAGGAGCGGATGGCGCGGCATGGCGGGGGAGGCGGCGGGCACCCGGGCGGGGGCGGGTCTGGAAGTGGACCGCCGGGCGGCATGGGCGGCATGGGTGGCGGGTCCTCCGACGACACGAGCGCGATGCTCTGGTACCTCGATGACAAAGGCAGGTTGAGCGCCACGCGCGTAGTCAAGGGCGTGACAGACGGCCGCATGACCGAGATCGTCAGGGGACGGGACGTGGAGGAAGGCTTGCAGGCCATCGTCAGTGTCACCGAACCTGAGGAGGACAACGGACCTTCGAATCCTCTCGCCACCAGCCCGTTCGGAAGAAGGCGGTAGCGCGCCATGAAACCCGTAATCGAGACTCGCGGGATCACCAAGGAGTATCGCATGGGCGAGGTGATCGTCCGTGCGCTTCGCGGAGTGGACCTGACCGTCGGGACGGGGGAGTTCGTCGCTATCATGGGGGCGTCCGGGTCCGGCAAGTCGACGCTCATGAACCTCGTCGGCTGTCTGGATACCGCGACCTCGGGAGACTACTTCCTGGACGGCGCCGACGTCAGCCAGCTCACCCGGGACCAGTACGCGGAGATCCGCAACCACAGGATCGGATTCGTGTTTCAGGGTTACAATCTGCTGCCTCGCACCTCCGCGGTTGACAACGTCGAACTGCCGCTCTTCTACGACCACTCGGGTCGCATAAAGGACTCGCGCGGCAGCGCCATCCGGGCGCTCGAGCGCGTCGGTCTGGGCGATCGCATCGACCACGAGCCAAACGAGCTGTCGGGTGGCGAGCAGCAGCGCGTCTCCATAGCCCGCGCGTTGGTCAACGAGCCGGCGATCATCCTCGCGGACGAACCGACGGGCAACCTGGACAGCCGCACCTCAGTGGACGTGATGACGGTTTTCCAGGAGCTGAACGACCAGGGCATCACGATTCTACTCGTCACGCACGAGCCGGACATCGCGGAGTACACGAAGAGGATCGTCGTGCTGAGAGACGGGCGCATCATCAGCGACCGCGAGGTCGCTGGGAGACGTGACGCCACGGTGGACCTCGCGAGAATGCCCGCGCGGGATGATCTCTACGTCGAGGACGGGCCCGGACGGGGAGGAGGTGGGCGCGAGTGAAGAGATTCCGGCGACTCCTCAGGGTGGCCATGAGGAGCATCCTCAAGAACAGAATGAGGAGTATCCTGACGTCCCTCGGGGTCATCATTGGGGTGGCTTCGGTCATAGTCATGGTCGGTCTCGGGGCTGGCGCGCAGGCTGACGTCGAGGCGCAGATTCAGTCGCTCGGCGCCAACATGATCATGGTCTTCCCGGCGTGGGGCAGGGTTCACGGCGTGAGCCAGGGCGCTGCGTCGCGCAACAGGCTCACGCTCGATGATGTGGAACGCCTGCGCGAGGACACGACACTGCTGACCGGGATCTCTCCCGTGGTCCGGTCGGGCGGTCAGGTCATTGGGGGCATAGGCAACTGGAACACGTCCGTCGAGGGCGTGGACCCGGCGTACGTGGAGATCCGCAGCTGGAAACTGGCTTCCGGGGAGTTCTTCACGGAGAGGGACGTCCGGGCGAAGAGCAAGGTCGCCGTCCTGGGAAAGACCGTCGTGGACAACCTCTTCCCCGACAGTGATCCTATCGGCGAGAGGATCCGGATCCGGAACACGCCGTTCAAGGTGATAGGCGTTCTGGAGGCGCGAGGCCAGAGCCCGTTCGGGTCCGACTACGATGACGTGATACTGGCGCCCAGCAAGACCGTGCTCTATCGTCTGGCCGGTGGGCGCTACATCAGTCGGATCTACTCAAGCGTGGCCTCTGCCGAGGACACCGACGCGGCCATAGAGGAGATGACGGTCGCCCTGCGTGCGTCCCACAAGCTCGAGCCTCAGGAGGAGGATGACTTCCGCATCCGCAACCAGGCCGAGCTGATGGAAACCGCCACGGAGACCCACCGCGTGATGACCCTCTTCCTTGGCGGCGTGGCGGCCGTGTCGCTCCTGGTCGGGGGGATCGGCATCATGAACATCATGCTGGTCTCAGTGACGGAGCGGACGCGCGAGATCGGCATCCGGCTGGCGGTCGGCGCCAGGAGCGCCGATGTGCTGGCGCAGTTCCTCACGGAGTCCGTCGTGCTCAGTCTCTTCGGAGGCACCATCGGGGTGATACTCGCCTACAGCGTCGCGACGTTTCTGAACCGCGCGGTCGGGATGACCACGATCGTGCACCCCGGCGTAGTCCTGATGGCGTTCGGTTTCTCGGGCGCGGTGGGTGTCTTCTTCGGCTTCTACCCGGCGAGGAAGGCCGCGAGGCTGAATCCGATA
>DAOWCM010000376.1 GCA_030639555.1 Candidatus Eiseniibacteriota bacterium
ACCCCCTTCGGATCAGTTGTCATCAACTGCTACCCTCCTCCTCGGCCTTAAGGCAGAAGATGGCGAACTCCGGACAGAGCATCTCGCACAGCCGGCAGTTCACACACGCAGGATCGTTCTCGGCGATGGGATAGTGATAGCCCTTGGCGTTGAAGTCCTCGGACATCTCGAGCACGCCTCTCGGGCAGTACTCGACGCAGAACATGCATCCCTTGCAACGATCGGTGATGATGTGGAGCTCGCCGTGCGGGATCTTCACTTTGTCGGCGTCGAGCGGCTTGCGCCAGTACTTCGACTTGGTGCTGTCGGGTGCGGCGGGCAAGTCCTTGGACATTGGTGGCTCCCGGCCTTGGTCTTGGTGGGTGTTCCCAATCGTACCGCACAATAGGGAATCGTGCAGACGATACGGCCTGAGAATGGGGCCGTCCTCGGGTGCCGAACTCCCTATGGAGCGAGTTTACGATATGCCCCTCAAAGCGTCAAGGAATGGGTGGGGCGGGCGCCATCCTATCACGGCCACCGGGCCGAAGCGACGCCTTGCGCCACCAGGCCGAAGCGACGCCTTGCGCCGCTCCCGGCACCGTGAGAGACTATCGAAACACCGCCGCAGTCGAGCAGGCAAGGACCCGCTGCCCCGGAAGCACAGGTTCGCGGAGACCCCCCCCATCAGGAGGACGGAGCCATGGCAGACCCGACGCCGAAATCGCGTGAAGAGCGCGTGGAGATCCTCAAGGGGATCATCGAAGACCTCCACGCGGGAGCCGACATCGAGGGACTCAAGCAGCGCTTCGCCGACCTCATCAAAGACGTCGAGGCCACGGAGATAGCCAGAATGGAGCAGCGGCTGGTCGAGGAGGGCATGCCGCCGGAGCAGATCAAGAAGCTGTGCGACGTCCACGTCGAGGTCTTCAAGGAGTCGCTGGAACGCCAGAAGGCCCCCGACACCCAGCCGGGCCACCCCGTTCATACGTTTCGGGCCGAAAACGAGGCGCTGACGGCCGTGGCCGACAAGTTCGTGGCCGCCCTGGAGGCTCTCGGCAGCCCCCCGACGGACGCCGCTCTGGAGTCCGGCAGGGACACGCTGAGGGGACTGCTCGATCAGCTCATGACCGTCGACGCGCACTATCTGAGGAAGGAGAACCAGCTCTTTCCGTTCCTCGAGAAGCACGGTGTCTCGGGCCCGACGCAGGTGATGTGGGCCATCCACGACGATATCCGCGCGCTCCTCAAGAAGGCGCGGGCTGCTCTCTTCTCCGGCGACGCGAGCAGACTGCTCAGCGCCGGCGTGGAAGCGGCAAAGACACTCAGGGAGATGACCTACAAGGAGGAGAAGGTCCTCTTTCCGATGTCTCTCGACACGCTAAGTGACACCGAATGGGCCGAGATACGCGCGGGCGAGGGCGAACTTGGATACGCGCTGGTCACACCGGGCCAAGGGTGGAAGCCCGCCGACGCGGGACCGGGTCAGGCGCCCGCCGCGGCGCCGGAGCCTTCGTCCGCCGCGCCCGGCGGACGCGTCCCTCTCTCAACCGGTGCGCTGACACCGGAGCAGATCGACCTGCTGCTTCTCAACCTCCACCTCGACGTCTCGTTCGTCGATGAGAACGACGAGGTGCGCTACTATTCCGCCACCAAGGAGCGCATCTTCCCCAGGAGCCCGGGCATCGTCGGGCGGAAGGTCCAGAACTGCCACCCGCCGGACAGCGTCCACGTCGTCAACGGGATACTGGAGGCCTTCAAGAGCGGCGCGAGGGACACCGCGGAGTTCTGGATCGCGCTCCACGGCGGCCTCGTCTACATCCGCTACTTCGCCATGCGGGACGCGAACGGGAGCTACCGCGGCACACTGGAGGTTTCGCAGGACGTCACGGGCATTCGGGAGCTGGAAGGCGAGCAGAGGCTGCTCGACTGGGAGAACTGATCCCCCACGGGCGGTGGCCGCCAGGCACTATTCAACTAAACACAAGCGCCCCCGGCGGAGTCATACCTTGTGAAAGCGCGGCGAGTGTTCGAGCGTGTAATGCAGCCGCTTTGACGAATGTCAGGAAGGAGGGGCCTTGAACTCGACTGGGACAAGAACGGCCGTGCTGCTGGCATCTGCCGTGTTGCTGCTGTCCATGACCAGCTGCGTCTGCATCGGAGAGCGTGTGGAGCTCGTGGACCTGAGGACGGAAGAGCACACGATAGACCTCGGCGGCGCGGAGCGCGTCGTCATCGAGGTCGACATCGGGATCGGCAGGCTCAGCGTCAGGGGCGGCTCGTCCGCTCTCCTTGACGCGGAATTCACGTATAACGTCGAAGAATGGGCGCCCACGGTCAACTACAGCGTCAAGAACGGAAAGGGACATCTCTCCATAACCCAGCCGGACGCCGAGGGCAAAAGCGTCCCGGACGACGCCCGTAACGAGTGGAAGCTGTCTCTCAGCGAGGAGGTTCCCCTCGAACTCAGCATAGATATGGGCGTCGGCAACGTGCAGCTGGACCTCGGGGACCTCAGGCTG
>DAOWCM010000030.1 GCA_030639555.1 Candidatus Eiseniibacteriota bacterium
GCGGACCTGATCCTCATCCCCGAGATCCCGCTCCGACTGAAGGAAGTGTGTGACATCATCAAGAAGCGCCATGGCCGGGGGAAGAACTTCAGTATCGTCGTGGTTGCGGAGGGCGCGAAGCTGCCGACGACCGGACATGAGAAGGACGAAGAAGCAGGGGAGCTCGTTCTGCAGCAGGAGAGCACTGATTCCTTCGGTCACGTTCGGCTGGGCGGGATAGGCAACGAACTCGCCAAGATCATCGAGCAGGGGACCGGGTTCGAGACGAGGGTCACTGTCCTCGGCTACACGCAGCGCGGCGGGACCCCGACGGCGTTCGACCGCGTGCTCGGTACGAGATTCGGCGTCGTCGCGGCGGACCTCGTCCAGGCTCAGGAGTTTGGGAAGATGGTCAGCCTTCACGGTGACAAGGTGATCCCCATCGAGATGTCTCATGCCATCGAGCGCCTGAAGCTCGTCGATACGGAACTCTACGAGGTGGCGCAGACCTTCTTCGGCTAGTCTGGAAGCCCTCGCAGCCCCCCCGGAGCTCCGGGGCCTGCACGGCAAGAACGGAGTGAGCATGAGCCTCTGCACCAACAACGACCTCATGGTGCCGGCCAGAACCGGCGGCTACGCGGTGGGTGCGTTCAACACGAGCAACCTGGAGATCACGAGGGCGATATTCGAGGCGGCGACGGAGCTCGGGTCCCCCGTTATCGTCGCGACGTCGCAGTCGGCGATCACGTACGCGGGGTATGACAACATCCGATGCATGGTCGAGAACATGGCCGAGGCCACCGGCGTCCCGGCGTCGCTTCACCTCGATCACGGAACCGACCTGGCCGTCATCGAGCAATGTCTCAAGCATGGCTGGACCTCCATAATGGTCGACGGGTCGCACTTGCCTTTTGATGAGAACATCGAGGCGACGAAGAAGGTCGTGGAGATGTGCCGGCCCCGCGGCGTATCGGTCGAGGGAGAACTGGGACGATTGATGGGCGTGGAGGACGAGATCTCCGTCTCCGCCAACGAGGCCGTCTACACGGACCCGGAGCAGGCGGTGGAATTCGTGGAGCGCACCGGCTGCGATTCCCTCGCGATCGCCATAGGAACCTCGCACGGCGCCTACAAGTTCAAGGCCCAGCCGAAGCTCGCAATCGACCGGCTCAAGCAGATCGCCGCGACCGTCCACGTGCCGCTCGTGCTGCACGGCGCGTCGGCGGTGCCGCCGGACGTACTGGAGCTGGCGACGCGCTACGGCGCCGAGCTGCCCGGGGCGAAGGGAGTGCCCCCCGAGAGCATTCGAGAGGCCATCGGGGGCGGGATATCCAAGGTCAACATCGACACGGACCTCAGGCTGGCGTTCACGGGACGCGTCAGGGAGTTCCTGGCAGAGAGCCCTGAGGTGTTCGACCCGCGCAAGATACTCTCGGCGGCGATAGAAGGGATGAAGGACGTCATCAGATCGAAGATCGAGCTGTTCGGCTCGAGCGGGAAGGCCTAGGAGGACTCATGGGGTTCAAGTTCGCAATCAACGGTTTCGGCAGGATCGGCAGGCTCGTTCTGCGCGTGGCGTCGGAGATGGACGGGTTCGATTGCGTGGCGGTCAACGACCTCACGGATGCGGGAACCATGGCGCACCTCCTCAAGTACGACTCGGTGCACGGGAAGTTCGGCGCGGACATCACGCACGACGACACTTCGATAACGGTGAACCGCGACAGATTCGCGTTCCACTCCGAGCGTGACCCGGCGAATCTGCCGTGGAAAGACCTCGGTGTGGACGTCGTCATCGAGTCCACCGGCCATTTCAGAGATAGACCGGGCGCGTCGAAGCATCTGACCGCAGGAGCCAGGAAGGTGATGATCTCCGCGCCGGCCAAGGACCCGGACGTGATGATCGTCATGGGCGTCAACGATCAGGACTACGACCCCGCGAAGCACCACATCATCTCGACGGCATCCTGTACGACCAACTGCGCCGCCCCGATGATCAAGGTGCTCCACGACAGCTTCGGTATCTCGAAGGGCATCATGACGACGGTGCACGCCTATACGAACGACCAGATGATTCTCGACTTTCCTCATAAGGACCTCCGAAGGGCGAGGGCGGCGGGCGTCTCGATGATCCCGACGACGACGGGCGCCGCTAAGGCCATATGCACTGTCATGCCGGAACTCGCCGGGAAGCTCGACGGGCTCGCGGTTCGCGTGCCCACTCCCGACGGCTCGCTCGTCGATTTCGTTGTCCAGCTCGAGAAGAAGACGACAGCAGAGAAGGTGAACAAGGCGTTCCGGACTGCCGCTGAGAATCCGCCTCTGGCGGGCTATCTCAAGTACACCGAGGAGCCTCTCGTGTCCATCGACATCGTCGGCGATCACCATTCGTGCATCTTCGACAGCCAGCTCACTACGGTCATGGGCGGCGACCTGGTCAAGGTCTTCGGTTGGTACGACAACGAGGCGGGGTACGCCTCGCGCATGGTCGACATGATGAAGCTGGTCGCCAGCAAGTGAGGTCCGTCCCAATGTATCGAAAGCTGCACGTCACGGATCTCGACCTCGCGGGTAAGCGCGTTCTCACGCGCGTTGACTTCAACGTGCCACTGACTCCCGACGGCGCCGTCGCCGACGACACGCGCATCAGGAGAGCTCTGCCCACGATCAGACACATCATCGAGTCGGGCGGCAGGGCGGTCCTTGCCTCTCACCTTGGGAGACCCAAGGGCGAGATCGTCCGATCGATGACGCTCAAGCCCGTCGCGGCGCGTCTGGCCCAGCTCCTTGAGCGCGAGGTGGTGATGGCTCCCGACTGCGTAGGCGACACGTCCGAAGGACTCGCGGCACGCATGGGCGACGGCGACGTGCTGCTGCTGGAGAACCTCCGCTTCCACGCTGGAGAAACCGGCAACGAGAGCGACTTCGCAAGGCGGCTGGGCCGCATGGGTGACGTGTTCGTCAACGACGCGTTCGGCACGGCTCACAGGGCGCACGCATCCACGGTGGGCGTCACGGAGTTCTTCGATCAGAGGGCGATGGGGCTTCTCATGGAGACGGAGCTTCTGAACCTCTCGAAGGCCACGGACGACCCCAGAGAGCCGTACATCGCCATCCTCGGCGGCGCGAAGGTCTCCGATAAGATAGGCGTCATCGACAACCTGCTTCCCAAGGTGGACGTGTTCCTGATCGGCGGAGGCATGGCATTCACGTTCCTGGCGGCGCAGGGCAGGGGCGTGGGCGATTCCTTGCTGGAGGAGGACAGGATCGGTACCGCCACAGCACTCCTTACGAAGGCCGAGGAACTCGGCAAGACGTTCGCGCTACCGAGCGACATCGTGGTCGCCGACTCGGTCGCGGAAGGCGCCGCGTCCAAGGTCGTCGGTGTCGACGACATCGAACCCGGATGGCACGGCGTCGACATCGGCCCGCAGACCGTGGACGAGTTCTGCCGGAAGATAGCGCGGGCGCAGACCATCGTCTGGAACGGCCCGCTCGGTGTGTTCGAGATCGCGGCGTTCGCGGCGGGGACACTGAACGTCGCGCAAGCGGTCGCCGCAAGGACCGATGAGGGCGCAGTGAGCATCGTCGGAGGTGGAGACTCGGCGGCGGCGATCGTCGCGGCGGGGCTAGAGGAGCGCATGACACACATCTCGACCGGCGGCGGAGCCTCCCTGATGTTCCTGGAGGGCAAGCCGCTCCCCGCGATAGAGGCGCTGTCTGACGCGTAGGAGATGACGCGGCGCGTCTTTGGTACACTGACACATACACATTTTGCGGCCGCGCGCAGGCGCGGCAAACAAGGGGCTCCAGATACGTGGCAAACCGCACCACGATTATCGCCGGCAACTGGAAGCTGAACAAGACGGCGGCCGAAACACGCAGAACGATCCTCGAGCTCAGGAACAAGCTCGCGGGACTGTCGACAGGCGCGCAGGTGGTCGTGTTTCCCCCGTTCGTCTCGCTGGAGACTGCCGTCGACGCGGCGCGTGAGACCATTCTTCGGGTGGGCGCTCAGAACGTCTTCTGGGAGAAGAGCGGCGCCTACACCGGTGAGGTCTCCACCGCGATGCTCGAGGCCCTCGGACTGGAGTTCGTCCTGCTGGGGCACTCCGAACGGCGAGCCCTCTTCGGCGAGACCGACGCGACAGTAGCCAGGAGACTCGAGGCCGTGCTGGGCGGAAAGCTCACACCCGTCGTCTGTGTGGGCGAGGTGCTTGAGGAGCGTGAAGCTGACAGGACGGGCGAGGTGCTTGCGCGGCAGGTTGAGGGGGCGCTCAAGGACGTGGCCCCGGATCATATCGGCAGGGTGGTACTGGCCTACGAACCCGTCTGGGCGATAGGCACGGGGAAGTCCGCCTCTCCGACAATAGCGAATGACGCTCACACCTTGATTCGCGGCTCCATTGCTGCTATGTTTGGGAGGTCTGCCGCCGATGAGACCAGCATTCTCTACGGCGGCAGCGTCAAGCCTGAGAACACCGCCAGCCTGATGCGTGAGAGCGAGGTCGATGGTGTGCTTGTGGGCGGAGCCAGCCTCGATGCGGCGAGCTTCGCGGAGATCGTGAGAGCAGCCGGCTGAGGCGCCGCTGCACCGGAACCTGTTTGCGTGTTCTACTGGAGGAACAGATGTTCGGAGTGATCCTGACGATTCATATCCTGGTATGCCTGGGGCTGATCATTGTCGTGCTCCTGCAGTCAGGGAAGGGCGGCGGGCTGGCCGGTGCATTCGGTGGGGCCGGTGGTGTCGGAGCGGTGTTCGGTGGGCAAGCTGCCGCGACGTTTCTCACGAAGGCCACACGGTATCTGGCCATCGGGTTCATGCTGACATCGCTAAGCCTTGCGGTGACACTGCGGGGAACCCTGAGGAGCGGCACCGTGTCGGATGGACTGGAGGGAAGACAGCCCTCAGCAGCCACGACTGCCGGTGAGATCGTGCCGCAGGAAGGCACCGCAGCAGAGCTTCCGGGAGCCGGCGTGGAGACCGAGGGCGCCGGCGAATCGGCGGGAGCCGAGGAGCAGGGCGGTGTGACCAGCGAAGAGATTCCCGTTGCCCCGGAGACGGAGTAGGGCTAGGATGCCACAGCGGCGCCTGCTGACCGCACAAGCGGTCGAGGGCGCCCACAGACGGAATATGTGCCCGGATGGTGGAACTGGTAGACACGCCATCTTGAGGGGGTGGTGGGCGAATGCCTGTGCGAGTTCGAGTCTCGCTCCGGGCACCATCGATGTGAGGCAGAACGCCTCGCAGCTGCGGCAGAACGAGCGTACGTTCTGCCGCTTCTTGTTTGTGTGGAGGCGCAGACCGTGCCCACGCGCGAGCTGCGGTTCGTTCCCGACGCAGAGGATCCCGGCATGACCGAGACCGGCTCGAGACTGCGGTGGGCGTACGAGTCCCTCTTGACCGAGTTCGGTCCCCAGGGTTGGTGGCCAGGTGGGGGCTCCTTCGAGATCATGGTCGGGGCGGTCCTGACCCAGAACGCGGCCTGGCGGAACGCCGAGCGCGCGATCGAGCAGGTGCGGGAGGCGGGCGCACTGGCTCCCGCTGCTGTGGCGACGCTGCCCCTCGGTCGTCTCGAACAGCTGGTGCGGCCCGCGGGTGCATGGAGGCGCAAGGCTCGAACGCTGGCAGCTCTTGCGAAGACCATAGAAGGAGAAGAAGGGGGATTGCAGGGGCTGCTGTCGAGGAACCCCGGCCCTCTCAGGGAGACCCTCCTCGCGATACGCGGGATCGGGCCTGAGACAGCCGACGCCATGCTGCTCTACGCGGGCGGGTACCCGGTCTTCGTCGTCGACGCATACACAAGACGGTTCGTCGAGCGGCACGGCATAGCACACGCTCGCGCCCGATACGCCGCGGTCCAGGAGCTTTTCATGGGTGCGCTTGGTCATGACGCCGGTGCCTTGGCCGAGTGCCACGCGCTTCTCGTGGAGCTTGGCAAGCGATTCTGCCGCCCTGACCCTATCTGCTGCGAATGTCCCCTCAGGAAAGACCTCCCAAGGACCTGAATCCCGCTCACCAGACGCCCCGCCCGGCGTCTGAGCGCTTGACAGACATGGTGGGAAGTAGCATCGTTGAGGTAGCGTACTGACTCTTGACTGGACCGCAGCCCCGCCGACGGCCGGAAAGCGCAGGCATTCAGCGCTCGAAGAACCGGCCGAGCGGCGTGCAGGGGTGTACCCGGACCCTGCTGCCCGCGCCGACACGGAGTGCCATTATGGTTCGTCAGCCGATAGGATTCGTGGTCCTCACGGGGCTGCTCCTGGCTCTGGCCGCTTCGGGCGCCTCGTCAGCGCATCTCGACCACACGGTCACGTTTGACGAGAGCGACCTCACGACTCTTGAGCGGGACGGCTTTGATCTCATAACGCTCTCGGGGTGTGACCTGACCAGAGAGTTGGGACGCCCGCAGCTGCCCGTGCTCGCACTGACCCTGGCGCTTCCCGCGGGCGCCCGCGTCAGCGAACTCGAGATCCTGAAGGCCGAGAGCGTCGAGCTTCTTGCGAGGTTCCGTCCCATTCCAGCACAACATCCCCGCATTCTTCCTGTGCCGGGACTCGACATCCCCTCGCACCCGTTCGTCGATCCGGACCCGTCAGTCTATCTCGGCAGACAGCCCTACCCGGCGCGGATCGCCGAACTCTTGTCCGCCGGCCGGCTCGGCAATACCCGGCTTGTCGGGGTAGCGCTCCATCCCGTTCAGTTCGTGCCGACGGTCGGGAAGCTGCGGTTCTTCAAGAGCATCTCTGTCCGCCTTCACTACGACATCGTAGAGGAGGATGCGCCCCGGACCGCCCATAGGGATCAGAGCACGGTCGTCCGGGTCCTCTCCGACAACGACGCTGCGGTTCCCCTCGCTTCCGACACCCGCCGTCTCTCGGCCCAGAGGCTTGAGGCCGGCGACTACGAGCACGTCATCATCACAGGCAACACGAGCTTCGAGGCGGCGTTTGCCCCGCTCGCGGCGTGGAAGACTGCGAAGGGCGTGCCATCCAGGATAGTCCCGGTCACCTGGATCACGACCGTGTACTCGGGAGACGACACGCCCGAGTGCATCAGGAACTTCATTGCGGACGCCCACGAGACGTGGGGGACCATGTGGTTCCTGCTCGGGGGCGACCCCGACTGGGTTCCTACGAGGCGAGCTTACGCGATGACGTGCGAGGCCGGGGGGCACGCGGATGAGGACAAGATCGCCTGCGACATGTACTTCGCCGACCTCGACGGGACCTGGAACGCGGACGGCGATGACATCTACGGGGAGCTTGCGGACGACGTCGATCTGTACCCCGAGGTCTTCGTCGGCAGGGCCCCGGTCAGGACGCCAGACGAGACCACGGCCTTCGTCGAGAAGATCGTGAGCTACGAGAGCGCGCCGCTGGACGACTTCCAGCTGGACATGCTTATGGCCGCTGAGGTGCTCTGGACCGATCCCTTTACCGACTCGGGAATCGCGCTCAACCGCATAGACCGGGAGTCCGTCCCGCCCCGCTACGATCCCATCACCAAGCTGTACGAGACACTGGGAAACGAGTCGGTTGAGAGCGTCATCGCCGCCCTCAACAGCGGGACCGGTCACTTCCTTCACAGCGGACACGCGTGGTACACGGTCATGGGCTGCGGAGACGGCTACCTCAATCGCTGGGACATCCCCGAGCTCACCAACGCGGACAGGCAGCCGCTCGTCTATTCCATAGGCTGCTGGCCGGCGGCGTTCGACCTGCCCGAGGACTGCATCGCCGAACGCTTCCTTCAGAGCCCCGGCGGCGGTGGCGTAGCGTTCATCGGGAACAGCAGATACGGCTGGGCGTCCCCGGGCAATCCGGGCTACGGCTACTCGGAAAGATTCATGCAGGAGTTCTACAGGGTGCTGTTCGTGGAGAAGATCAGCTCCGCCGGGGCGGCGCTCGCGGCCGCGAAGGCCGCCTTTGTACCGTTCTCGCAGGAGGAGAACGTCTACCGCTGGCACCAGTATCAGATCAACCTGCTTGGAGACCCGGAGATGCCGGTGTGGACGGCGCAGCCGGCACCACTCACCGTGGCGCACGTGGACTCCGTGGTTCCTGGGCCCTCGGTGCTGCACGTATCGGTCAGAACCTCCGGCGGACCTCTCGACGGCGCACTCGTCTGCGCGACCAACGGCAGCGACGTCTACGAAAGAGGCCTCACATCGCCCGACGGCTCTATCTCGCTGTCGGTGGACACCGTGCTGCCCGACAGTCTTGCCATTACAGTGACCGCCCGGGATTGCTACCCGTACCGGGCCCGGATCCCGGTTGTGTTCTCCGGGGCGTTCATGCGGCCCGTCGGTATCGAGGTGGACGACACTGGCAACGGCAACGAGGACGGACTGGCGGGTCCGAATGAGACCGTCGACGTCTCCGTCGAGCTCAAGAATTTCGGCAACGACCTGGCGCCCGCGGTTGAGGCAACTCTCTCCACGACAGACACCATGTTGAGCGTTCTTGCGGAGGTGTCCTACTACGGGGACGTTGCCGGCGGGGTCGTGGCGGTTGGAACGTCGCCCTTCACGGTCGCGATATCGCCGGACTGCCCTGACGGCCACGTCGCGCTCCTCGACTTGAGCATCACCTCCGCGAGCTCGCGCACGACTTGGACAGGCTCCGTCTCACTCACCGTCAGCGCACCGGTCCTCAGCGCGGCTTCCTATTCCCTCGACGACACCTGGGGCGGCGACGGTGATGGACTCGCGGAACCCGGCGAGAGTATGATGCTGATGGTGGAAGTCCTGAACTGTGGACTGGCGGCCGCACTGTCGCCGTCATTCACTCTCTCGACGGACGACCCCGCCGTCGACGTCACGTCGCCGGTCGCCGCGCTTCCGCTGATCCCCGCGGGCGACACGGGCCTCGCCGTCTTCGAACTGGCGTTGGCCCCAGACTGTCCCGTGCCGGGCTTCCCTCAGCTGACTCTCGACGCGATCACCTCAGACGGGCTGTCGTCAACGAGCACACTCAGAGTGCTCGTGGGGAGCGCCGGGTTCGCGCACGACTTCGAATCGGGCGCCTCGGGGTGGACGCACGGAGGCGCGTCCGACAGCTGGGGACTCACGGACCATCGGACGCACTCGGGGACCGCAAGCTGGTACGCGGGGACGGAGGGCAGCTGGGAGTATTCGAACAACGCCGACGCGCGTCTTGACTCACCGGAGTTCGTGCGGGGCGCGGGTGCGGAGCTCTCCTTCTGGTGCTGGTACGAGTTCCCTATCTACCACGAGGACGGTTTCTACGTGGAGGTCGTGTCGTCCGGGGCGACCATAGACACACTTGATTTCATCGGCAGCGGCGGTGCCCTCGACATGCTGGGCTCCATAGGCAACGACTGGCTCGAGTACAGATACGCGCTCCCGGGCAACGCAGGCGACACACTGCAGATCCGGTTCAGATTCACCAGCGACGACGCCGACGTGGCTGAGGGTGTCTACGTCGACGATGTCTCTGTCCTCATCACCGACACTCCGACTGACACCGGCACCGTGGACCCGGGCGAGGAAGTGCCCCGGATATCCCTCCAGCAGAATCACCCGAACCCGTTCAGCCCATCGACCCTGATCAGATTCTCGCTCGCGACAGGCGGAGAGGTGGAGCTCACCGTGTACAACATCCAGGGGCGCCTGATCCGGACTCTGACAGAGGAAAACCGGCCTGCCGGTGAATACGAGGTAGCGTGGGACGGCACGGACGAGTACGGCATCGATGTTGCAGCCGGGGTGTACCTCTACCGGCTCCGCGTGGGCGAACTCGAAGAGACACGCAAGATGATCCTCGTACGCTAGCGGACCGGGCGCGAAGGCGCCTGACGGGAGCGTGAGAGGAAACGTCTCGGGGGAGATGTGAACGGGCTTCAGGAAGCAAGACCGGTCGAGGTCAGGTTGGGCGAGGAGAGCCGGCGGCTGGCCAGCGTGTCCGTTTCGACCCTGCTGTACATGATGGACTACGGCCTGGCGAGGGAGCGGGAGCTGAGGCGCCACCACGTCAATCTCGGCTACCTGGCCGAGGATGAGCACGATCTGTTTGAAGCCATGAGGCTGTCTGCGCGTCTAAAGAGGGTAGAAAGAAACACGGCGCGGACCGCCCGGGCGAACGAGAGGCTCCGGGCCGAACTCGTGGTGAGGGACCTCGGACCGGAGGACGCCGTCGGACGGCCTCGGGCGTGGGTCTATTCCCCCTTTACAACGGACGCCGACCATGCTAGAAGTGGGCTTGATGAGGACCGACCGGATCAGAACGACAGCGCGGAGAACCCGCGGCGGCCGCTCGGCTACGTTTATCCTGGCTATGACGTTCGTTGGGACTCTGGTCCTGGCGAGCGGGGCAGACGCGGCCAACAAGTACGCCGGTGAGTTCCTGACTCATGGCGTCGGTGCCCGGGCGCTCGGCATGGGCAGCGCGTTCGTGGCCGTGGCCGATGATGTGACCTCCGGCTACTGGAACCCGGCCGGCATCGCCGATGCGGATGCGCGCTCCGTGCACCTCATGCACTCAGAAACGTTCGGTGACGTGGTGAACTACGACACCGGCGCCTACGTGCATCCTCTGTCGGTCGACGCCGCCCTCGCGGTGACGGTCGTCAGGCTTGCCGTGGACGACATCCCATTCACGGAGGACTTCATCTCCGATGAAGAACGGGTCTACTACGACGAGAGCCTCATAAGATGGGAGAGTGACTCGGAGATGGCCGCGCTTATCACCTACGCGCGTCGGCCTTCTGAGCGATTGCGCCTGGGCGGGAACCTCAAGCTGATCAGGAAATCCATCGGCAACTACTCCTGCTACGGTCTGGGTTTCGACCTCGGGGCGAAGTACGACGTCACGCGAAGCACGACCCTCGGCATCAATGTCCAGGACGCGACCACGACATTCCTCGTCTGGGACACGAAGGAACGCGAGCGCATCATGCCCACCGTGAAGGTGGGAGTGGCCTATTCCACGCCGATCTCGTCGATGGACGGCGTCGTAACGGCCGCCGCGGACGCCGACGTGAGGTTCGAGAACAGGCTCCTGGCGGACGAGTACCACATGGGTTCGATCTCTGCGGACAGTCACTACGGCGTCGAGTTCCTCTACAGGGATATGGTGGGTGTGAGGGCGGGGCTGGCGATGGGCCAGCTGACCGCCGGGGCGGGGTTGAGCCTCGCCGGATTCACTGTTGATTACGCATTTGGAAAGCACGAGTATCTGGACTCGAGTCACCGGGTCTCGGCCTCCTACGGATTCTGAGGCGCACCCCCGGGATCTCTGGCCAGCCGGACAGGGGCAGGGAGAGGGAGAGGGAACACGACCGGATCCCGTCCAGTAAATGCCCCCCGCGAAAGGAGAAGTTGCAGATGAGGAAGGTCCATGCGAGGCGGTACATGATCCCCGCCGCCGTTCTTGCAGCGCTCGGACTCGTGTTCTGGGCTGGATGCACCAAGCTGATGGAAGCGGACGACCAGCCACCTTCTGGGTCCGTGATCACGAATCCCGTCGACGGGTCGAGTCTGAACAGCGAGACGATCAACGTACGAGGCCGCGCCGAGGTGGGAGCGACAATCAAGATCTACGTCAATGATGACGATTACAACAACGCCCCTGCGGGCACGGCTGTCTCCTCGCCGGCGGTCCCGAACGATGGCCTCGGAGGGCGCTTCACCGTGGAAGATGTGAGCCTCGGTGACGAGGGAGTGAAGAGCATTCGAGCGCGAATCACGGATCTCTACAACAACGAGGTCGGGCCCGGCGATACGCCGGCGATAACGATCATTCTCGACCAGACGCCTCCGTCGATCAAGCTCAAGGGCGTTGCCGGCGCCGGGTGGATTGACACTACGGGGTTCTGGGGTGACGGCTACTGGGAGTCAGGACTCCCCGAGGTGATCGTGTCCGGGAGCACTGACACGTCGGCCGCGGGCGCCAGGCTTCGTTTCGGGATCGATGAGTACGATGCGAATGTGTTCCCGCCCGCCCCCGGCACCGACATCGTCGACTTCACGATCAGCGTTCCCAGCCCTCCGCTGTCGGGAGGACACGCGGACACGCTGATGAAGTACTTCCTTGAGTCGTTCGATGCCGCGCGCAACGTGGCCGACACTCTGCTCTTCCTGCACTGGGAAATCGAGGGCAGGGAGGAGGAGCTCTCGCACGATGACGGCGTGTACAACTCGCAGGAGCACACCGTGACGGGAAGGCCTGGCCAGAAGATAGCGGTGGGGTTCCAGGCTCCGACCTGGGCGAACTACGTCACGAAGATGATCTTCTACAGCGCGAACGACAACGAGACCAACCCGGAGAACCCCCAGGCGCCCACCACCGAGCCGTTCACGGCCTACGTCTGGCGCGCGACAGCTTCGGACGAGAAGCCCGGAGCTACGGGGAACGATGGCTACGTGCCCTACGCAGACTTCGCCATGTATCCGGAGGACGAGTGGATCATCGTCACGTTCCCGAACGCGATCAACATCATGGACAACTCCCAGTACCCCGACAAGAAGTTCTTTGTGGGGCTGGAGTGGGAGCACAGGTATAGTCCCCACATCTACGAGGACCATTCGGAGCCTCTCGAGCTCAGGAGCTTCTTGTGGAACTGGGACGCCTGGGACCTTCGGCTGGAGGCCGACACCATGGTTCGTGCGGTCGTGTCGGACGTGCCCAGCCTCGAGGGCAAGGGCAGGGAGGCGGTACTCACCCCGACGCGCGTCTCGCGCCAGGTAGGCAGGGACCGGTCTTCAGCAGTGCAAGCAAGAAGCCCCGGCTCCGTTGGAGCCGGGGCTTCTTCATTCATCGCAGGAGCTGCC
>DAOWCM010000372.1 GCA_030639555.1 Candidatus Eiseniibacteriota bacterium
GGCCGTCTTCGTGAGCTTCCCGCCCACGACATCAATGCGCCTACTGACGCCACAAAACCTAGTTATTGGGCCTTATCTGCTGGAACGGGTCTTGCTCTAGGTTGACCCGGACAAGTCCGCGCGCCGTGAACCGAGCGCGCAGATGGCAAGGGAGCGTGCGACAAGGGCGCGGGCTCACCCCGGCAACGGTGGTGTGATCCGCGGTGTCGACGCGAGAAGGAGAGAGGACAATGAAAACAGCGAAGTCAGGCGTTGGATATGTGGACGTCACGGATTCCCTCGAGGCCGGTCGCAAGTGCGCCGAGAGGGCGATGAGCAACGGGTCGCTGCAGCGAAGCGACTTCACCATAGCCTTCTGCGGTGGAAACCACGACCCGATCAACTTCCTGAAGGCCGTGCGTGAGGTCGTCGGGGAGAGCACACTCATCGGAGGGACGGCGGTCGGCGTCATCACCAACGAGAGCTACAGCTACGGCGGCTACGAGGCCGGGGTGGCAGTCGTTTCCTGCGATACCATGCGCTTCGACGCCATGTCCGTCGGCGGACTCAAGGAAAGCGAAGAGGCAGCGGGCGAGACACTCGGGCGCATGCTCGCAGGCAGGTCGGAAGAGGACGCGCGGGCCATCCTGCTCTTCTACGACTCCGTCAAGTCAACCCCTCCGCCCACGCTCAACCTCGCCAGCCAGCTGCTGAAGGGCGTCGAGAAGGGCCTCGGCGCACACCACGCTCCCGTGCTCGGCGGCGGGATGCTCAACGACTACCAGTTCAGTGGCTCGCACGTGTTCGCCAACGACCAGGCAATGAGGCAGCACGCCGTCGGCGTCGTGATCTCCGGCAACTGCGCGGTCCACCACGCGATCAGCCACGGGTGCGAACCGGCCAGCGACTACCACACCATCACCGACATCGAGGGTCCGGTGGTCAAGGAACTCGACGGGCGTCCCGCGCTGGATGTCATTGAGGACATCATCGGCGCCGGAGCGGCCCGCGACTGGCAGCAGTATTCGCTTCTGGTCACGCTGGGCGCCAACTACGGGACCGACCCGTACGGCGATTTCGACGAGAACCAGTACGTCAACAGACTCATTGCGGCAGCGAACCCCGAGGACGGCTCGGTCGTCCTGTTCGAGTCCGATTTCGGGCCCGGCGAGAGGGTTCAGGTCATGCGTCGCAGCAACGAGCACATGCTCAGTTCCGCCCGAGAGATGTCCAACGGCGTGCTGAAGAGCGTGGGCACGTCTGACCCGTTCCTCGCGCTCTACGTCGACTGCGCCGGCAGGACCAGCGGCTTCTCGGGCGCGGGTGCGGAGGAAGGCGCCATCATCCAGGAGACCATCGGCCCTCATATGCCTCTCCTCGGGTTCTACTCGGGCGTCGAGATCGCTCCGTTCATGGGCGGCTCGCGCGCTCTTGACTGGACCGGCGTGCTCATCGTGCTTTCGGAGGACTAGGAGTTGCCCGACCCGATCGAGAAGGAGGCCTCCCGAACCCACGAACTCGAGCGCCAGCTCAAGGGGCTGAGGTCTCGCCTCGAGAAGCTGGGCGGCGAGGTCGTGCGTGCTGACTACAAGGTCATGCACCTGACCCAGGAGGTACGCCGGTCCAGGAAGGCTTTCAGCTTCCTGACCGGGTTCCAGTACAGCACCAGTCGTGCGCCCTCTCTGGAGGAACTCTACAGGATCGCCCTCAAGGCCATCGTGTCCGAACTCTGGATGAAGCGCGCCGTCATTCTGGAGCTGAACGACTCCGGGACCTGCCTGCGTCAGACGGCGATGCTGGGCTCGGCCACCGACGAGCAGGACGTGCGCCTCACTCTGCCTCCCGACAGCAAGGAGATGTGGTCCAAGCCTCAGCTGATTAACGGAGAGACGCCGGAAGAGCCGTGGATCGAACAGGTCAGGTCCGAGCTCGGACTACCCTTCTTCGTCTGGATACCCGACACGCGCCACGGACAGATGGAGACCGTTCTGGTGGCGGGCACGCTGTCCGAGGACCCGGCCCAGGCCCCCAAGTTGACGGGCCATGATCTGGACCTCTTCATCTCGATGTGCGCCATCCTGTGGGTCGACAGAATGAACCTGCTCGCGCGAGAGGCTCTCGAGCGTCAGGTGGTGCACGAGTCGCTTCTCAACAAGATCTCGTCCATTCTGCTTCAGGACTACGACGCCCCTGCGGCGCACCTGAACGACGTGCTGGCACGCGTGGGGCGCGGGTGGTCGCTCGACAGAGTGCGGCTGCTTCAGAGACAAGCCGGGGAACGGATCGGAGAGGTCACCCACGAGTGGCGCCCCGGCGAGATACACGAGATCAGGACCGAGACGTCCGCGTTCGCGCCCGAGGAGGTTCCGAGGTGGCGCAACGCCATGGCGAGCGGTAGCACCGTTCAGATCGACGACGTCCGGCAGCTCTCGCCGGAGGAAGCGGCACCGTTCACCGCCGACGGAATCCGCTCACTTCTCCTGATCCCCACCAATGTGCAGGGAGCGGTCGTCGGGTGGACCAGCTTCGAGCGCTGCAAGTCAGGGAAGCCCTGGAGCA
>DAOWCM010000293.1 GCA_030639555.1 Candidatus Eiseniibacteriota bacterium
ACCTGGACGATGTCGCACATGAAAGCGCCACCAACGGAGAGATACAGACCATCCTCGTCGGACCACGCACCGTCCGAGATGAAGCGGAAGCGCGCGACGAACGGATTGTCGTACGTGCCGAGGATGAACCCGTAGAGGCCGATGTCGCTCCACACGGCCGCGCCGTCGTAGCCACGGTTCAGGTCCACAAAGACACCCAGGCTCTCGGCCTGAATGTACGTGTAGTCGTAGCCACTCTCCGAATCGTGGCGGAACGCGTAGGTCAGGATCGGATACGTGGCACCGGACAGATCGGTCGTCGGTATGAGCAGTCTGTCGTCCCAGCTGTTGCCGTAGCCGCCGTCGCTGTCATAGTCAAAGTTGCCGCACCACCAGGAGTTCGTGCCTTCGTAGGCCATGTATGGGTCCACGTGGAAGTGGGGGGACGCGCCGGCGCTGAAGTCCACCGTCGTCCAGCCGCTGACGTCACCCTCGATGTCGTCGAACCAGAACAACTGGTTGGGGTATCTCTCATGCCCTGCGTCGTAGATCGGCGAGGCGACCAGCTTCTTGGCCTGGACCTGCCCGCACGCGAACATCACAAGCGCGAGCGCTATCAAGAGGATCGTCGTCCGCTTCACTGGACACCTCCTTGTGTGGTGAGCCACGTGGACACTCCCCGGCACCTCCGGGGGGTGCGACCACGTCCCATTGGACTCCGCGGGTCATTCTCGTGGCATGGCTCCCCGTGTGTCAACAGAAAAAACGCGCCTATCGGACAGCGTCCGGTATAGGAAAACAGGCTCACGCCGTCCCGCTCTCCCCCGGCGCGGTCCGAGAGGCAACGTCCTGCTTGACAAAGGCGTCCCGTTGGCCCTATAGATGAGGGCGACCCGTCGGCTACTGACGGGTCGTGTGCGGATGGCGCGCGGAGACACGGCGTTCAGACCGCAGCGGCGCAGATACGGAGGCAGCGTGCACAAAGACACCGTGGTCATGATCCTGGCGGGAGGCAAGGGAGAGCGCCTCTGGCCTCTCACGAGAGACCGGGCCAAGCCCGCAGTGCCCTTCGGCGGCATCTACAGGATCATCGACTTCAGCCTCTCCAACGCCATGAACTCGGGCCTCAGGCGGATCTTCGTCCTCACTCAGTACAAATCCATCTCGCTGACCAGGCACCTTCGGCGGGGCTGGGACCACTTGAGCTACGCTCTGGGGGAGTTCATCGAGAACGTGCCTGCGCAGCAGCGACTCGGCGAGGTTTGGTACAGGGGGACCGCCGACGCCATCTGGCAGAACATCTATCTACTGGACCAGCTGAAGCCCAGGCCGCGCTACGTCCTGGTGCTCTCGGGAGACCACGTTTACCAGATGGACTACACCGGTTTCCTCGCGTACCACGAGGCCGCGGGCTGCGGCGTGACGGTGTGCGCACAGGAGAAGCCCGTAGAGGAGGCCTCCGAGTTCGGCGTGCTTCAGGTGGACGACGCATTCCGCGTCCGCGGCTTCCAGGAGAAGCCCGAGCGGCCCGACACCATTCCCGGGAAGCCCGACCGCGTGCTGGCCTCCATGGGCGTCTACATCTTCAGTACCGATTTCATGATAGAGCGTCTGAGCGAGGCCGCCGAGCGCGACATGTTCGACTTCGGACGCGACCTCCTGCCAGGGATGACAGAGAGGGGGGACGACGTTCGCGCGTATGTCTTCGGTGAGGACGGAGCGCCGGGCTACTGGCGAGACGTCGGCACCGTCGGCGCATACTGGGCGGCGAACATGGACCTCGTCGGCCCGACTCCCGAACTCAATCTCTACGACAGGGAATGGCCCATCCACACCTACCAGGGCAGGTTCCCGCCCGCTAAGTTCCTGCACGACGGGGGCGAGGAGGGCGACAGGATGGGAGTTGCGGTCGACTCGATAGTGTCGACCGGCTGCATCATCTCCGGCGGCAGGATCCAGAGATGCGTGCTCTCCCCACGAGTGCGGACGAACAGCTACAGCTACTCGTTCGAGTCCATTCTGATGGAGGACGTCGACGTCGGACGGTACGCCAAGCTCCGCCGGGTCATCGTGGACAAGGGCGTGCAGATCCCCCCAAAGACCCAGATCGGGTACGATCCGGACGAAGACGCTCGGCGATTCACCATCACAGACAGCGGGATCGTCGTCGTGCCCAAGGGGTTCACCTTCTAGCTTCGACTTGCAGCGATCGTGCAGCTGGGGCGCAACCTCTTGCGCCCAGGTCCTGTCAGAACATATGGAACCTCGTTCGGGACGCCCTCCTAAGGAGTGATGGACGGAACAGCCATGTCCGAACGCCCTCGGTACGTTACGGAGATACGACGCGGACGGGAGCAGCGCTACAGGCGCAGCATCGCCAGGGCCTCGGCGGCGGCGGTCGTGCTCCACGCCCTGCTCATACCGGTCGCCGCTCCTCTCACGGAGCACATCCCGCTCGTCAGGCGCAGCGGTTACCGGGGGGAGATTCGTCTGCTCCCCGAGATCTCCGTGCTGAGAGAGCCCGCCGAGGTGAAGAGCGACGTCGAGGCGTGGGCCAATGAGCTGGCCGAGGCCGTTTTCGAGGTGGTGAACCTGAGCGTCACAGAGCTCGAGTTGTCGGACGAGAGGCCAACCCAGGCCGTGGTCGAGGAGCTGGACCTGACCGTCGGGAACGAGCTCCGCGATCTGCTCGAGGCCTCCCTTCCGCAGCCCAGGGGCCGCGAGATCGTGATCGAGCACTTCGTGGAGCCCGTCTATCCTCAATCGGCCATCGACGCGGGTATCGAGGGAGTCGCAGTCTTCGGGATACAGGTAGCGGCGACCGGCGAGGTCCTTCGCGCGTGGCTGGTGGACTCCGATGTCGGCGGGGACTGCAACATCGAGGCGCAGCGGGCGCTTCTCCAGTGGAGGTTTGCCCCCTACCTCGTCGACGGCCGGCCCGCTTCCTTCCTCAAGTACTACCGGATACGATTCCACTTCCGCGACGAGCTCCGCGATGGCCGCCGGGAGGGGCTCGAGTCCGAGAGCTTCCCCCGCCCTTGACACGAGCCCGCCCGCTGAGCGAGACTCGTCCGACGGTCTGGCGCACCGCGCGCGGCGACATGAAGACACACTCTAGAGAGAGGTGCAGATGAGTCACAACAGGCGCTCGAGGTTCCCTTCGGCGCGCATCCGGGCAGCCTGTGCAGCTGCGCTCATTGTCACGGTTCTTCTGACACTGCCGGCGGTGGACGGCGCACGGGCGGACACCCACGAGGGGCACTTCGTGTCCGTGGAGGAACTGAAGCGGGGTGACAGGTGCGTCGGACGGACCGTTTTCGTCGGCACCGAGGTCGAGGAATTCGAACTCGAGATACTCGGAGTTGTCCGCGGCGCCGCGCCCGGCACTGACCTCATAATCGGCAGGGCGGAAGGCGCTCTGCTCGA
>DAOWCM010000262.1 GCA_030639555.1 Candidatus Eiseniibacteriota bacterium
TCAGACAGAAAAAGTATGCAACCACCTGCACGTGCCCCTCGAGAGTGGCTCAGATACCGTGCTCAAGAGAATGCGCAGGGGGTACACGCGCGCCCGATACGCGGAGGCCGTCCGCCGGGTCACGGACGCGGACCCTCTGTGCGGACTGGGCACCGACGTGATGGTGGGGTTCCCGGGCGAGACAGAGGAGGACTTCGCCGATACGGTGTCGATAATCGAATCTTTGCCTTACACCTACCTCCACGTGTTCGCCTACTCGCCGAGAGGCGGCACGCCGGCGGCCGCGATGGACGGCCAAGTGCCCGCGGCAGAGTCGAAGCAACGCAGCCTGCATCTGAGGGAACTGGGCTCCAGGCTGTCGCTCCGGTTCAGACGCGGTCTGGTGGGGAAGAGCCTCGATATCCTGGTCGAGGAGCGAGGAGACGGGGAGCACTCACTGACGGGGCTGACGGGCAACTACGTCAGGGTCAGAACCGAGGGTGACCCTTCCCTGCGAAACAAGTTCGTCGCCGTGACGGTGAGGGGCGCCGACGAGACTTCTACCTGGGGCGATATCGAACCCGGGAGCGCGCGCTGAGGCGCGCCGCGTGCAGGAGCAGAAATGAAGGTGTACATAGAGACATACGGTTGTCAGATGAACGAGTATGACTCGCGCGTCATAGCGTCGATACTCGCGAACGACGGGCACGGGATGGCGCACGACGCGCGCACGGCCGACGTCGTGGTGGTGAACACGTGCAGCGTGCGCGAGCGCGCGGAGGCCAGGGTGCTTGGGCGACTGAGGCACCTTCGAGGTCTGATGAAGAAGGAAGCGGTGCTCGGCATCGCCGGCTGCGTGGCGCAGCGCCTGGGCGACCGTTTGCTGCGCGAGGTCCCGGGATTGAGCTTCGTGGTTGGCACCGAGCAGTACTGGAAGCTACCGGACATCATCGAGAGCGCGAGCGCCGGACGCATTGTTGTCGCCGTGGACGCGGGCACTGGGGAGTCCTATGACGACAGGCCCGGCCCGGATGAGGCGTCCCTCTGCGAGTTCGTAAGCGTGATGCGCGGATGCAACAATCACTGCTCTTACTGCATCGTACCGTACGTCAGGGGACGCGAGCGCAGTCGTCCGACCTCGAGTATCGTGGACGAGGTCGCGAAGCTTGTGGGGCTGGGCGCGCGCGAGGTCACACTCATCGGCCAGAGTGTCAACTCGTTCAGCGACGAGGGGCGGGGGTTCGCGGACCTTCTGGATGCGGTCGCAGGCGTGGCGGGGCTCCAGCGGATACGGTTCGCCACGTCTCACCCCAAGGACCTGTCGATCGAGGTCATCGATGCCGTTGGCTCCATAGACAAGGTCTGCGAGCACATCCATCTGCCGGTGCAGTCGGGCTCCACCGAGGTTCTGGGAACGATGAACAGGTCGTACACCCGCGAGCAGTACGTGGCCCTGACGCAGAGGATCCGCGAGGGGATCCCGGGCGTCGCACTCACCACGGACATCATCGTCGGTTTCCCGGGGGAGACGGACGCGCAGTTCCACGAGACCGTTTCTCTGATGAACGAGATGCGCTTCGACTCGGCCTTCATGTTCCGCTACTCCGTACGGGAAGGGACGCGCGCGGCGGAGCTCGCTGACGACGTGCCCGAGGAGGTCAAGGTAGCGCGGCTCCAGACTATCATCTGCCTCCAGCAGAGGGTGACGAGCGAGATGAACGCCGGGCTCGTCGGGAGCAGTGCCGAGGTGCTGGTCGAGGGACCGAGCCGGAAGAACGAAGAACTCCTGTTCGGCAGGAGCAGGACCGGGAAGGTCGTCGTCTTCCCGGGCGACGGGGGGCTGGCCGGGCGCGTCGTCCGCGTGGAGATAGCCTCCGCGAGCACCTGGGCACTCCACGGCGTGAATCCTGTGCTGTCGTGACGGAACCTGGGAGAAAGACCTTGCGACTCGCAGTCGGGCACTGATAGACTATCCCGTGCCTCGAGCGGGTTGTCTCACGCGGAACGTCCGACTGTGTCGGCACTTGTGAGGCACGTCAATCCGGCCGAAGACCGTTCCCATACCTGGAGGTGAACACCGTGTGGGTCTTCAGAATGCTCCTGACCCTTGTCTTGGTAGTGATAGTCACGGGCTTCGCCATGCTCAACAGCAACGAGACGGCGACCGTGACCCTCTGGCCCAAGACGCTTGTCTTCTACGAAGTTCCTCTCGTGCTTCTGCTGTTCGAGGCTCTCGTACTGGGCGCCGTGGTCTGGTTCGTCGTTTCGATCTTCCACGAGATCGCTCTCCGACGCCAGATCAGGAGGCTCAAGCGCGAGAACTCGGACCTCAACCAGGAGATCGCCGGCCTGCACAGCATCTCGCTCCAGGAGATCGAGGGACAGGCTGCGCAGGGCGACACGTCCGCGCCCGGGATCTAGAGCGGAGGGAACCGACATGGCCTTCGTGATTATCGCTGCCGCTGTCATCGCGGCCGGCGCCGCTCTCTGGTACGTCGGCGCGCGACGCACAAGATCACGCAGACTCGAGCTCGACGAATCACCTTACCATCTCGGCCTCGACGCGCTGATCGCTGGAGACAGCGACCGCGCGATAGAGCACCTGACCCGGGCAGTCCGAGACAACCCCAGAAACGTCGACGCGTACGTCAAGCTCGGGAACATCCTTCGCGAGCACGGACAGGTGAAGCAGGCCACGCAGATCCACAGGGAGCTCCTGGTCAAGAGGAAGCTCCCGCGCGGCGTCCGCAGCGAGATCATCAAGAGCCTCGCCCGTGACCTCGCGAGCGCCGGTCGGTGGCGGGACGTGCTTGAACTCCTGGCCACGTTGCCCCGCTCGGAGCGCTCGGACCCGCGGGTGCTCGCCATGACTCGCGATGCCTACGAGTCCGCGGGTGACCTTGACAAGGCCGCGCAGGCCCACAAGGAGCTGCTGAAGGCAGGCTCGACCGAGGGAGAACCTGCTCCGGGGGTCTATCGCGCGCACCTCGGGCTCTTGGCGTTCAGAAGGGGCGACACCCGGCGCGCGAAGGCGGAGTTCCAGGCGGCTGTCAAGGAAGAACCGGGCGCCGGTCTTGCGTACGTGTACCTGGGCGACATCGCCGTCAGGGAGGAGGACGCCGAGCGCGCCGTCGCTTACTGGATGCGACTGGTCTCCGAGAAGCCGGACTGCGCACACCTGGTGTTCGAGCGTCTTGAGAAGGCGTATTTCGAGATCGGCGACTTCGGCCGCATGATGGGCATCTACGAGGAGCTGGTCGCGAGTTCTCCATCCAACGTCATGGCACTGACGGGTCTGTCGAGAATGCTCGAGCGCAAGGGAGCGGTCGACGAAGCTCTGCGCATCGCGCGCGAGGCAGTCAAGCACGAGGGCAGGACGTTCGAGGGGCACAGACAGCTCATTGAGATCCTGATGAGACACGACCGCTACGAGGAGGCCGCGGGGGCGGCGGAGACGCTCCTCGCCAGCCTCGCGGACGACCGCGAGGAACGCACGTGTCCGAAGTGCGAGGCGGCGCTCGACGGCTACGGGTGGCGCTGCGACTCCTGCCGGGCATGGATCAATGAGTGCTAGGCGGAGGATCGTAACGGTCGCTGCGCGCGCCACGCTCACTGCCACGGCATTGACGCTCTGCCTCGTTGCTCCCGCGTGGTGCGACGATGTCCCGACGCCCGAAGAGGCCTGCGAGAAGGCGCGTACGCTCGTCCGGCAGGGCCATGTCAGCGACGCCGAGGCCTACCTGGCGGACCTGGTCGCGGAAGAGGACGGAGCTCACGCCGCGAACGCGATCGTACTGCTCGA
>DAOWCM010000157.1 GCA_030639555.1 Candidatus Eiseniibacteriota bacterium
GCCACACCGGCGACGTCGACCACCCTGTCGCCCTTGCCGAGCTTGATAATCCTGACGCCCTGAGTGTTGCGCCCGCTGCGTGCTATGCCCTTGACGGGAAGGCGGATCATGACCCCCTTCGCGGTCATTATCATGACCTCATCCGGCTCGTTGACGATCTTGACGGCGACGACCTTCCCGTTTCTCTTGTTCGCCTTTATGGAGATGACGCCCTTGCCGCCGCGCTTGATGATGCGGTAGTCGGAAATGCTGGTCCGCTTGCCATACCCGTTCTCGGTCACCGACAGAACGGTCCCCTGTTCACCGACGGCCACCACCATCCCGACGACCTCGTCGCCCTTCTCCAGGAGCGTACCCCGCACGCCGCGCGCCGTCCGGCCCATTTCGCGCACATCGCTCTCCCGGAAGCGAATCGCCTTGCCGAGCCTCTTCGCGAGGACGACGTCGTGGTTGCCGTCGGTCACCGCGGCGTCAATGAGCTCGTCGCCCTTATCGATATTGATGGCGCGGATGCCCCCGCGTCTCGGGTGCGAGTAGGCCGACAGCCTGGTCTTCTTGACGACGCCCTTCCTCGTCGCCATCACCACGAAGTGCTCGTCGTCGAAGTCGCGGGCCGTGATGAACGTCGCTACGGAGTCATCCTTGTTCACCTGCAGCAGGTTAACGATCGCCTTGCCCTTGGCCGCGCGGCCGGCCTGCGGAATCTCGTGCACTCTGAGCCAATGGCAATGGCCCCTCGGCGTGAAGAAGAGGATGTAGTCGTGAGTCGAGGCGATCAGGAGGTGCTCGACGAAGTCGTCCTCTTTGGTACCCATGCCGGTGATACCCTTGCCCCCGCGTCGCTGCCTGCGGTAGGTCCCGACGCGAAGCCGCTTGATGTAGCCGGTGTGCGAGATCGAAATCGCCATGTCCTCCTCGGCGATCAGATCTTCAATCGCGAAGTCGGTCGTCGCATCGACGATTTCCGTACGTCTCTCGTTGCCGTAGGCCTCCGCCGCGGCCGTGATATCTTCCTTTATGATACCAAGCACCTTCGCCCTGCTCTCGAGAATACCCTTGAGTGTGGCGATGAGCTTGATGACCTCCTTGTACTCGTCCTCGATCTTCTTCCGCTGGAGCCCCGTCAGGCGCTGAAGCCTCATGTCGAGGATCGCCTGCGCCTGTATCTCCGCGAACTTGAATCTCTTCATCAGCTGCCCGCGCGCGTGATCAACGTCCTTCGACTTCTTGATGATCTGTACGATCTCGTCGATGTGGTCGAGGGCTTTCTTGAGTCCCTCGAGGATGTGCGCCCGCGCCTCTGCCTTCGCCAGTTCGAATTTCGTCCGCCTGACGATGACTTCCTCGCGGTGCGCGATGTAGTGGCTCAACATCTCCTTCAGGGTCATCACTTTCGGAACGTTGTCGGTGAGCGCCAAGAGGATCGTCCCGAACGTCGTCTGCATCTGCGTGCTCTTGAAAAGCTGGTTCAGGATGACGTTCGCCTGTGCGTCCCGCTTCATATCGATGACGACCCTGATCCCGTCGCGGTCGGACTCGTCGCGGATGTCGCGTATCCCGGTGATCTTGCCCTCGCGCACCAGATTGGCGATGGCCTCGATGAGACTCGATTTGTTCACCATGAACGGGATCTCGGTAATGATGATGCTCTCCGAGTCGTTCCCGTGAACCTCGATGTTGGCCCGCGCGCGTACGATGATGCGCCCGCGGCCCGTCAGATACGCGTCCCGCACACCGCTTCGCCCGAAGATGATGCCGCCCGTCGGGAAGTCCGGTCCGTGTATCATGCCCAGGAGTTTTTCCTCGGGAATGTCCGGGTCGTCGATGATCGCGATGATGCCCTCTGTGAGCTCCTCGAGGTTGTGGGGCGGGATGTTCGTCGCCATACCGACGGCGATGCCGGAAGCGCCGTTCATGAGAAGGTTGGGAAGCTTCGCGGGCAGCACCAGCGGCTCTTTGCGCGTGCCGTCGTAGTTCGGCACGAAATCGACCGTCTCTTTCTTGAGGTCCTCGAGCAGGTCCTCCGCGATGCGCGTCATGCGCGCTTCGGTGTATCGCTCGGCCGCCGCTCTGTCCCCGTCGATCGACCCGAAGTTACCCTGCCCGTCCACCAGCGGGTGCCTGAGCGAGAAGTCCTGCGCCATGCGGACCATCGCGTCATAGATGGCGACCGTTCCATGCGGGTGGTAGTTCCCGTTGACGTCGCCGGAGATCTTCGCCGACTTCCTGTAGGGCTTGTTGTGCGCTAGCCCTAAGTCGTCCATCGCAACGAGGATGCGGCGCTGCACCGGCTTCAGGCCGTCCCTGACATCCGGCAGAGCCCTCGACACGATCACGCTCATCGCGTAATCGATGTACGACTTCTTCATCTCGTCTTCGATGACTACGGGAACTATTCTTTCGGTCGTTGGCATCGCGTCCTCGTGAAGTCTAGATGTCCAGGTTGCGGACCTGCTTGGCGTGCGTCTCTATGAACTTGCGTCTAGGCTCGACCGCGTCTCCCATCAGGATGCTGAAGATGTGGTCGGCCTCGGCGGCGCTCTCTATCGTGACCAAGAGCATCACGCGGCGCTCGGGGTCCATCGTCGTGGCCCACAGCTGGTCGGGGTTCATTTCGCCCAGTCCCTTGAACCGCTGGATGTGCGCTCCCTCTTCACCGAGTCTCTTCAGGACCTTGCTCTTCTCCTTCTCATCGTACGCGTAGAACTCCTCCTTGCCCTTCTTTATCTTGTAGAGCGGTGGCTGGGCTATGAAGAGGTGTCCGTTCTCGATGAGCGCGGGCATGTACCTGTAGAAGAACGTCAGAAGGAGCGTGCGGATGTGGGCGCCGTCCACGTCCGCGTCGGTCATGATGATGGTCTTGCCGTAGCGGAGCTTGTCGAGCGAGAACCCGCTGTCGTCCTCGCCGTTGTCGTCGTCTCCGCCCGCCCCCCTTACTCCAGCTCCCAGCGCAGTGATGATGGTGCCTATCTGCTCGTTGTGGAAGACCTTGTCGACTCTGGCCTTGAACACGTTCAGGATCTTGCCGCGCAGCGGCAGTATCGCCTGGTACCGCCTGTCGCGCCCCATCTTCGCCGACCCTCCGGCCGAGTCACCCTCAACCAGGTATATCTCGCAGAGGTCCGGGTCGGTGATGGAACAGTCCGCGAGCTTCCCGGGCAAAGCGCTCCCCTCGAGCACCGACTTCCGCCGCGAGAGATCGCGCGCCTTCCTCGCGGCCATCCGTGCCTGGGACGACGCCACGGCCTTCGATACTATCTTCTTCGCAACCGACGGCGTCTCCTCAAAGAACTCCTGGAGCCCCTCCCCCGCGATGGATGCCACCAGCCCCTTGATCTCGCTGTTACCCAGCTTGGTCTTCGTCTGTCCCTCGAACTGCGGCTCCTTGACCTTGACACTGACGATCGCCGCAAGTCCCTCAAGGCAGTCGTCCCCGGACACCGGCTTCCCGCTCTTCCCGAACAGGTTGTTCTTCTCACCGTAGCTATTGATGGTCCGGGTCAGCGCCTGCTTGAAGCCCGTCAGGTGGGTGCCGCCCTCGATCGTGTTGATGTTGTTCGCGTAGGAGTGAATGCTCGGGCGGTACGAGTCGTTGTACTGAAGCGCGATCTCGACCGACGTGCCGTCCCTCTCGCGCTCGAAGTGCACGATCTTCTGGTGGAGAACGGTGCTGTTCTCGTTCATGAACTTCACGAACTCGCGAAGCCCACCCTTGTAGTAGAACTCGCTCTTCTCGCCTGTCCGGTCGTCCAACACGACGATCCTGAGCCCCGCGTTCAGGAACGCAAGTTCGCGGCACCGCGCCGCCACTATCTCAGAATCGAACTCAGTCTCTTCGAAGACCTCGGGGTCGGGCAGGAACGTGGTCTTGTTCCCACTTTTCTTCCTTTTGCCCGCAGGCTTGACCTTCGCCTCCGGGACGCCCCGGGCGTAACTCTGCGTGTAGATGATGCCGTCGCGCGAGACCTCGACCGTACACCACTCCGAGAGCGCATTGACGACCGAGACACCCACGCCGTGCAGTCCGCCGGACACCTTGTAGCTGGACTTGTCGAACTTCCCGCCGGCGTGCAGCACGGTCATCACGACCTCAAGAGCCGATTTCTTCTCCGTCGCGTGCCTGTCGACCGGGATGCCGCGCCCGTTGTCCTCGACCGAGACGCTGCCGTCCTTGTGGAGCACAACTGTGACCCTGTCGCAGAAACCGGCCATCGCCTCGTCGATGGAGTTGTCGACGACCTCGTAAACCAGGTGGTGGAGACCGCGCCTGCCGGTGTCGCCGATGTACATGGCGGGGCGCTTCCGCACGGCCTCGAGGCCCTTCAGGACCTGAATGTGCTTGGCGTCGTAGGACTTGTCGTCCTTGGCGTGGATGGGGAATTCGTCGACGACGGCGTGGTCGATCGACCTCGCCGCGTTCTTCTTCATTCGTTTGGAGGCGCTCGTCGTTGTCGGTACCGCCTTCGAGGTCTTGCGCGTGGCTTTCTTCGGCGCCGGCTTCTTCGGGCTGGCCGCCTTCCCCTTCACCGACCCACCGCCCGCTTTGGCCCTAGCCTTGCCGGCCGGCGCCTTCTTTGAAGTCTTCTTCGGTTTCGCCTTCGCGGTCTTAGCCACGGCTTTCTTCGGCGCCGCCTTCTTCGATCTCGCCGTTTTCTTCGTGGGCTTGACCTTCCCGGGGTCCTTTTTCTTAGACTTCGCCATCGCCTTCTTCTCTGCTGTTGCGACCGGAGGCGCCATATGGTCTCGCTCCCCCAAGCACGAAGTGAATGTTGTCTATCGCCTTTCGACCGATTCGGTCGTTGATCTGGCGCAGTATGTTACGCTTCATCAGTGTCAGTTCCTGCGACCACACGGGGCTGTCAACCTCAACGAACAGTCTTCCGTTGTCCACCCTCAGGGCCCTCGCGTGCTCGGCTACTCTCCTGCCCACGATGTCGCTCCACTCAACGACGGCGCGCTGCTCCGAGAGTTTCTTCGAGAGCCCCAAGTCACGGAGGACGTCCGCGAGTATCTTTCCGATCGGCTCCGCCCATTTCACCGACGCTTGACCTCACCAGCTTCTACGACGAAGCTTCTGCTCCTGCGAGCCGCCCCGAGCGCGGGCGCACCTCTGGTCGAGGTCATCAGGGCCTGGCCCAGACCACCCACCAGTTCTAGCAGTGATGCCGCGCGTTGGTCGTCGAGCTCCGACATTATGTCGTCGAGAAGCACTACCACCCCGCGACCGTCGGAATCGAGCACCGCCGCCTGACCCAGTTTCAGCGCGATGGCGGCCGTCCGGTGCTGCCCCTGTGAACC
>DAOWCM010000197.1 GCA_030639555.1 Candidatus Eiseniibacteriota bacterium
CAAGACCGGCTACATGGCCGTCGCGTCCGGGCTTCACGATGTCGTGATGGTCACAGGCGCCGAGCGCATGCGCGAGATCAACAACCTCGAGGCGACCGACTTCGTGGCGACCTTGACGCACCCGCTTGCGGAGCACATCTACGGCGTGACGCTGCCGTCACTGGCCGCGATGTTCACGCGCCTCTACATGGAGAAGTACGGCGTGACCGAGCGGCACCTGGCGATGGTCGCCGTCAAGAACCAGAACGCGGCGCTTCTGAACGAGTTCGCGCACCTGCAGCAGAAGATATCGATCGGGGGCATTCTCGACTCGCCCGAGGCAATGACGAACAACCCCTACGTCGCGGAACCGCTGAGGTTCTTCGACTGCTGCCCGGTCTCGGACGGCGGTGCGTGCGTGATCCCCGCGAGCGAGGAGGCTGCAAAGAAGGTCGACCGGCCGCCGGTCAAGCTGGCAGGCGTCGGCCAGGCGACCGACACCCACGCGGTGCATGAGCGCGAGAACCCCACGGACCTGCTAGCGGTCCGGCGCGCGGCGGCGATGGCCTTCGAGCGTGCGGAGCTCACTCCTGCGGACGTCGACGTCGCCGAGCTTCACGATGCGTTCACCATCCTCGAGATCGTCGAGAGCGAGGAGTGCGGGTTCTTCCCGAAGGGCGAGGGGCACCTGGCGCTTGAGCGCGGCGAGACCGCGCTAGGCGGCGAGCTGCCCATCAACGTGTCAGGCGGCCTGAAGGGGAGAGGTCATCCCGTGGGGGCGACTGGCATCGCGCAGGTCTACGAGATCGTCCATCAGCTTCGCGGCGAGGCCGGAGAGCGCCAGGTCGAGGGCGCCCGTGTCGGCTTCACCTGCAACTTCGGGGGGTTCGGGAACAACGTCGTCTGCTTGGCCTTCAAGAGAGAGAACTGACCCATGCCACGCGAGATCTACGCATACAAGTGCAGGAAGTGCGGGCACGTTCACTACCCCTACCGCATGGTCTGTAGAGATTGCGGTGAGAACGAGCACAACGAGTTCGAGCCCGTCCCGCTTCCCAAGACAGGGAAGCTCCTGACGTTCACGACGCTCTACAGCCTGCCGCCCGACTTCGAGGTGCCGAGCCTGGGGCTCGCCATCGTCGCGCTCGAGAACGGCATCACGGTGACGGGCCAGCATCGGATCGACGAGCCCGAGACCGGGATGGCGGTCAGCGTAGAGGTCGAGATCGTCCGCAGGGACGGGTACGACGAGCACTACGGGATGGTGTTCTACAAGGTGTGAGGGAGCCGGTGCTCGCTGTCAACGCGGTCACCAGGCAGACGCCCCTTTGTGCAACCCCGATGGAGCATCTGATTCATGATGGAAATCTACTCCATAGGCGACCTGGTCGAACCTGGGACCTACGACTACCTCAACGGCTTCCGCCGCGTGGCCAACTTCACGGACGGCAGGCGCATCATCTCGTTGGTGTTCCCCGGCGTCGACCCGGGGCCACTCAATATCGTTATGCGCGGGTTTGATCCCGAGGCGGTCAAACACGTGCGCGTCGAGCCCTACGCCGTCTTCGTGAACGATGTCCGCGTCGAGTTCAGTGACGACGACATCTACATCTCTTCGATACTGCTCCTGCGCCGCGACCTCCGCGAGTTCCGCAGGAACCTCTCGCTGTTCGGCTCGTATCTGCTCGAACTGGCGCCTCCCGAGAGCCTCGTCTTCCTGCTGGACCGGACAGGGGCGAGCGCCCAGCGTCCCGGCTTCCAGCACAACCTCGCCGAGCACATCAGGAACTGCGCGCGCGACATTCTGTACTGGAACCGCGAGCGCGGTGTCAACCGAATGAGTGGCTGCGGCATCGGGTTGACGCCCGCGGGCGACGACTTCATCGCCGGATTCCTCATCGGGCTGGTGACGCTGGAGCGTATGAGGCTGGCAGACTGGGTGGATGAGCGCGAGCGCGTCCTGAATTGGGTGAGACCCCTGGACCTGCTCAGCGAGTCGTTCCTCTGCTGTGCGGCTGGCGGGTTCACGTTCGAGTCAATGAGGGAACTTATCAACGCGCTCGACCTCGGCCCCGCCGACTACGTCCGTTCGTGGACCAAGAGCCTGCTCGCGATCGGCGCCACGTCCGGAGCGGACATCGGTGTCGGTTTCTACATGACCGTCCGCGAGGGGATGGCTGGGCGCTTGAAGGGAAGCCCCCGGACTGCTAGGGTCGGCTGGACCGTCAACGAGAGCCCCGGACTCTGGTCGTAGCCAGTCCCCGGGCGTGCGCCCCGTCCCCGGCCGCGCACCCAACCCCCGAGCACACAACCATCGGCCGCGCGCTCACCCGCCGTGAGCCCCTAGCTCCCACCCGCAATCACTGCCGCCCCGAACGCCCCGACCATGTGCGGTTTCTCCGGCACGAGCACCTCGAGTCCCAGCTCGTCCTCCATCAACCTCACGAGACATGGGTTCCTCGCGCCGCCGCCGCTGAAGACCATCGGCCCCTCGGGCGAGAGCCTCCTCACCATCGCGAGGCTGCGCCGGTGGATCGAGTCGTGCACGGCCCGAGCCACGTCCTCGCGCTTCTCGCCGCGCGTGACGAGACCGACGACCTCCGATTCGGCGAAGACCGTGCACATGTTGCTCAAGCAGAGGCCGTTCGAGCCGCGGAGCGCCGCCGCGCCGAACGCGTCGATCGCGAACCCCAGCGCTCCGGCCATCGTTTCGAGGAACTTGCCCGTGCCCGCCGCGCAACGGTCGTTCATCTCGAACGCGGCCACGCGCCCCTCTGGCCCGAGCACCATGACCTTCGTGTCCTGACCGCCGACGTCCAGCACGGTTCTGCAGCCGGGGAAGAGGACCCACGCACCTGCGGCGTGGGCCCTGATCTCCGTGACCGTCCTCGCATCGAACTGGATCTCCGCGAGCGCTCGGCCGTAGCCGGTGACTATCAGGCTATCGAACGCGGCGGTCTCAAACAGAGCGGCACACTCGCTCTCGACATCCGGCGTCGTATCGAACCACCGCTCGGATACAACCCCTCCGTCTTCCAGCACGACGAACTCGACGGTGCGCGAGCCTATGTCCAGACCTGCCGCCCTCACTTCGGCGCACCCACGCCGACCAGCACTTCGAGGAACGCCTGCACGCGCGTCTCAAGCTGCGCCATGTCCTCCATCGAGTAGTCGGTCTCGAGCTTAAGAAGGGGCACGCCGGCGTCCTTCAGCGCGGCTTCCACCCTCTTGGCCTCGATTGTGTAGGGACCGCAGAACTGAAGCGCGTAGTGGATGACGCCGTCCGCGCCATAGGCACGCGCCATCTCGACGATGTGCTCCAGCCGTTCGTCGTTCGGCGTGAAGCAGGCGCAGTCGATGTCGAAGTAGCGGGCGGCGATGCTGTCGATGATCTCGTCGACGTCGCGTCCGCTCTCGGCCACCAGGTTCCTCGTTCCGCGCTCGCCGACACACGATTCTTCGCCGACGATGACCGCGCCGTTCTTCTCGATGACGAACGGCACCTTCCAGTTCGGAATGGCCATGGGGCATCCCGAAACGAGCACGCGAGGTGCGTCCACGGGACCCACGCCGGCGCCCGCGGCGACCCGCTCATCCAGTTCATCGCAGAGCGCGTTGACGCTCTCGGTGAAGCGGACGGGGTCGTCGTAGAACGAGATCTGATTGATGAGAAGGGCGTCACGGCCGGAGATCGGGGTGGGAGTCGCCGCTCTGAGCGCGTTCAGACGGTGGAGGGCCGCCCGCTTCGCGTTGACCGTCCTTACGGCTGCGGCGAGCTTCACGGTGCTCATCCTGACGCCCGCGATCTCCTCGAGCTTCCCGGCCAGGCGTTCGAGCTCCGACCGCCACAGCGCTCTTCCCATCGACGTCTTCATGTGCGGGACCTCGATGACGAAGGTGTCCTTGAGTTCTCCGAAGAGTTCGTACGCCTTCGTCTTTCCGTCGCAGGTCGTCTCGCCGATGACGAGGTCGGCGGACGCGACGTAGGGACAGAGGCCCGACATCGTGAACCCGAAGAACGACTTGATGAGCGCGCAGGTGTTGCGGGGGAGGAGCTTCTCCGCCTCCTCCATGCCGACGTCGGCGCCGGCGCAGAGCCCGATGCAGATGCCGTCGACCGCCAGGATCAGTTCCTCTGGCACATAGAGGCAGAACGTTCCGAAGATCTTGCGTCCCGCCTTCCTGGCGTCCTGGAGTTCTTTGATCCTGAGGCCGTGGATCTCCGAGATGACAAAGTCGAAGTACTCCATGCCCTTCGGGCGATCGGCCTGGGACAGGTAGATGTCGTTGTAGAACGTACCGAGAACCTCCAGGAGTCCCTCGTGCGCCTCGAGGTTCAGTCCGAGTTCCTGCCACATCGGTGTGTAGTCGACCTTCTCAGCCATTGGTTCTTCCCTTCCGTCAGGGTGTACGGACCTCTTCACCAACGCGCGCGTACGTACCCGGATGGGACCGTCGCGGTCGCGGCAGTTAGAGGCCGTTTCGTTGTGCCCTGGAAAAGAACCGGAGGTGGATCAGGTCGTGAGGGTGGTTGGCACCGACAGCGACCGGAGTCCGCGCTCGAGTACCCGCCCAAGGC
>DAOWCM010000438.1 GCA_030639555.1 Candidatus Eiseniibacteriota bacterium
AACAGACCCCCATGGCCTCAGTCTCCGCCCAGGGTCGTGAAGACGCTTAGCAACCCCCACCGCCGCACTGTTTCCGGCCACCAGCCGCGCAACCCCCACGTCCCGGATCAGCGGCTGAGCGGTGTCACGATTTGGTATGACCGGTGCGATTGCTCCATCAGCACGCAGCCAGCGACATTCTGGTGTCGATGCGTGTCGTCTGATGTCTCACCGTTTGTCTGTAGATCCGTTCGCAGTCGTCAACCGGAAGGTCGGTGACGGCGAGGCCAAGCCTGAGAAGCAGCGGAGTCGGTCTCCCCGTCGTCGGCACCGTCCGTGCCGGCAATCACCCGCACGTCGGCTCCCGACGGTGCCTGGAAGGCCCGCAGGCCGAACTCGGGGATCATCGCCAGGATGTGGTCGAAGATGTCTGCCTGAATATCCTCGTAGGCGGACCAGCGCGTGTCACTGGAGAACACGTAGATCTCGATGGGGAGCCCTTGCGAGCCGGGCTTCAACTGACGCACCAGGAACGTCATCCCCTTTGTGTCCAGGTCGGGATGCTGCTTCAGGTAGCTGACGATGTAGGCGCGCAGCGTCCCGATATTCGTCAGCCGGCGGGGGTCGCTGGTCATTCCCGGCTCGAGGACGTGGTCGGCGGCGTGGGCGTCGAGTTCCTCCAGCTTGCGGTCCATGTACTCGCGCAACGGCGCGAAGCTGCGGAACCACTCGATCTCTTGGCCGGTGAGGAAGCGGACGCTCGACATGTCGATGTGGATCGACCGCTTGATACGTCGGCCTCCCGACTCGCTCATACCGCGCCAGTTCTTGAAAGACTCGGAGATGAGCTTGTGAGTCGGGATCGTGGTGATCGTCTTGTCCCAGTTCTGCACCTTCACGGTGTGCAGCGCCACGTCGATGACGTCGCCGTCGGCGTTGAACTGGGGCATCTCGATCCAGTCCCCCACCCGGACCATGTCGTTGGAAGCCAGTTGCAACGACGCAACGAAAGACAGAATCGTATCGCGGAAGATGAGCAGGATCACCGCCATCAGCGCCCCGATACCGCTGAGGAAGAAGAACGGGGACTGGTCGGCCAGTCTGGCCACGATCACCACCCCGCCGACGACGAACAGGGCGATCCTGGCGATCTGCACGTAAACCTTGATGGGATGATCGGCGGCGATCGGCAGCGTCGCGTACAGATTGGCCGCCGCCGTCATGAGGGCGCTGAAAGCGAGCACGATGAACAGGATGAGCAGCGCCCCCGAGACCCGCTCGATGAACTCCACCCAACCCGAGGTCAGCGACGGGATCTGCGGCACCCCGGCGAGCACGACGATCGCCGGGGCGAACAGCGCCACTCGGCGCAGGACTGCGTTGTCGAGGAGGATGTCGTCCCACCCCCCTTCGGTCTTGAGCACGAGACGCCGAACCACGGGAGCGATCAGCCGCCTGACGACGAAGTAAGAGACGAGCGCGGCGACGGCAACAATCGCCAGGCCGACGATGATCTCAGCCCAGTCGGCGAGGTCGAGGTCTTCGATGAGGTCCTTCAGCAACGGCTCCTCATTCCTCGGCCGGGAGGCGAACGAAGCCCACGCGGAGACAACTCGGCCACTAGGCCTCGCACGTTCGTCAACACATTGGACATTGTGCGAGAGTCTAAGTCTGACGCCTGGTTGCGTGGGGTTCGGATTCCTAAGCCTCGGCTCAGCGGCATGTCATCAAAGTGTCATCAGGCAAGTGCACTTCACCAAATGGGGGAGACGCTACATCGGGGAGACGGAGAAGAACCTCCACCGGCTTCAGGGCGCCCGAGTTGATGAAGGAGACCCTCGACTTGCTGGACCTGGAGGTAGCGGTCGAACCTGACCTCTCCACGGTTACGGCGAGATCCCATCGTCTGGTTC
>DAOWCM010000340.1 GCA_030639555.1 Candidatus Eiseniibacteriota bacterium
AGGGGAAGGCACGCTCGAGGTGTCGGCTGGCAATGTCCAGAAGCACGAAGTCCGCGCCGTTCTCCGGGCACACCTCGTACATCCGCTCGACGAGCGCCCTGCCAAGATCAATCTTGTACTCCTCGACCGAAGGACCGGCCTCGGCTTCTCCCCCGCCGGAGGCCTCCAGAGCCGCCATCTTCCTTCTGAGAAGTTGCTGCTTGAAGTAGATGGTGGCCACATTGTTCAGGTAGTTGTGCAGATAGGACCGTTCGCTCAGGAAGCGGTAGAGCCCGAACGAGTTGAGGAGGTTCCGTATCCGGATGGCGGGGATGTACTCCGTCCTGTTGAGCACGAGCTCTCCGCCCTCCAGGCGGTAGAGGTCCGCCTTGAGATTATCGTCGAGGTCGTTCCCGTAGTAGCCGAGCACAACGACGTCGGGGGCGTACTTGACGCCTTCCTGCTCCAGCAGGACCAGCGCCTCCGCCGTGCTGCTGCCCGACATGCCAGCGTTCATGACCTCGGCGGGAAGCCCTTGCCCGTCGAGGTAGCGCTCGAGGACCGCCGAGTACGTCTCGTCCTGAGCGGCCTCGTAGCCGACCGTGAACGAGTCGCCTAGCACGAGCACTCGCAGCTCGCCCTCGGGTTTTTCGTAGCCGAATTCCCGTGTGTCGCGGAATCCCTGCCCGTTGATGAAGAACTCCCACCGCCCGTCCGCACTCTTGTGCCAGTAGTGCGAATCGGGCACGTTGCCCCGAATGTGGAACTCACCGTAGTGCACATCGGTCACGTAGCGAGGGAAGAGGGCGATCCTGTCCCTGTACATGACGAAGACCAGGGCCTCGCCGATCAGGTAGATGATGACGAGAGCAATCAGGAGAGTCAGAAGCGACTGGCCGAACCGCTTGAGCCTGCCCGCGAACGACTTCTCGCTTGTTCCCATTCGGCACTCCTTCAGGGCAGCAGGAGATGAGGGACGAGGCGACATGCACCGCCGCCCCACGGACGAGGCGACGTGCACCGTCGCCCCACGGACGAGGCGACATGCACCGTCGCCCCGCGGACGGGGCGGTGAGCCACACTGCCATGATACAGGGAACTGCCGAGCCCCTCAAGAAGCGTGTGCGGAGGTCGGGAATCGCCGTTTTCTTCGACAGCCGCGCTCCACGGTGCTATGCTCCCTTCCTAGAGAGAACCTCACTCACGGAGCCGTCATGAAGCTCGAGATCCCCTACGGCACAGGCCTGTTCACCGTAGAACTCGACGATGCGAACGTCGCGGGCGTGGTGCGCGCTGCCGAGATGGAGGGCGGCGACGAGCACGAGATCCTCACCCGGGCGCTCTCCTCCCCCGTCCGTTCGGTTCCGCTCGGCGACTTTCTCAAGGGCTCGCGCGATGCGGTCGTCATCGTCAACGACGCCAAGAGAGCAACACCGACGGCGCGATTGCTCGAGCTGATCCGCCCTGAGCTTGCGGGTGTCGCCGAACTCACCTTCGTCATCGCAACGGGCACGCACAGGCCTCCTACATCGGAGGAGCGGGCAAGGATCCTCGGCGACACGGCGGACATGCCGGGTGCGCGGGTTGTCGTGCACGACGCGAGAAGTTCGGATGGCATGACGTACCTCGGGCGCACGGCCAGGGGAACGGAGGTTCACCTCAACCGCCTTGTGACGGACGCCTCCCGCATCGTCGTCCTCGGTTCGGTCGAACCGCACTACTTCGCGGGTTTCACGGGCGGGCGGAAGGCCTTCCTCCCCGGCGTCGCGGCGTTCGAGACGGTGCGACAGAACCACAGCCACGCGCTCGACCCGTCGTCGTGCTTCATGGCGCTCGACGGCAACCCGGTGCACGAGGACATGCTGGATGCCTTAGCACTTCTGGGGGACAGGCCCATCTTCTCCATCATGACGGTCATCAACGGCGAGCGCAGAGTCTGCGCGGCGAGCGCGGGCGACATCCACGGCGCCTTCCACGCCGCTGTCTCCGGCGCGCGGGAGATGTTCTCGGTGGACGTCCCCGGCAGGTGCGACATCGTGGTGGCGGTGGCGAGAAGCCCCGTCGACTCCGATCTCTACCAGGCCCACAAGGCGATAGAGAGCGCCAGGCTCGCACTCGTTGCGGGTGGGATCCTCATTCTGGTCGCGGAGTGCGGTGAGGGTCTGGGCAACGACGCGTTCGTCGGGCAGTTGAGATCCGCCGGCTCACCCGAGGACGTCGCGCGGCTGATCGGACAACACTACACCCGCGGGGATCACAAGGCCATCAAGCTGGCCGAGCTTGTGACGGAAGCCGAGATATGGGCCGTGACGGGGCTCCCCAGGGAGACGGTCGAGAGCATCTTCTTCCGCCCATGCGTGGACATGCAGGGCGCACTGAACGCGGCCCTCGCGAAGAGAGGACCCGGGGCCCGGGTCCTCTTCCTGATGGACGCGGGCACAACCGTGCCGCGTCTCCCCTGACGCTACCACACTCGCTACGTCGGGAACACACCGAACACCTTGCTCGTGATGAAATACACGAGCAGCGTCATGACGACTATCCCGATCAGGTGCAGCTTGAAACCCGTCCGGAACATGTCGGATATGTCGATCTTGCCCGAGCCGTACACGATGGCGTTCGGCGGGGTCGAGACCGGCAGCATGAACACGTTCGAACACGCTACCGTCGCCGGGATCGCGAGGAGGTAGGGCGGCACGCCGATCGCGGCCGAGACGGCGATCAGAATCGGGATCATCATGTTCGCCACAGCGGTGTTCGACGCGATCTCGCTCAGGAACGATGCGATCACCGCAATGATGAGGATGAGGAGAAGCGGGTGGATCGTGCCGGACAGCGAGAGCGAGCCCGCGATCCATTGAGCCGTTCCGGACTCAAACAGCCCCTTGCCCAGCGCCAGTCCCCCACCGAACAGGTAGAG
>DAOWCM010000298.1 GCA_030639555.1 Candidatus Eiseniibacteriota bacterium
ATGTCTCCCAGCATGTGCTCCGGGAGGTCGTGCACCAGCGCGATCTTGAGGAGCTTCGCGCGGTCGATGTCGATGTCCAGCCGATCGGCCACGAGCATCGCGATCAGCGCCACGGCGTAGGAGTGCTCGGCGACGCTCTCCCCGTTCCGGACCCCCCTGACACGCCATCCCATGCGTGGAATGGCCTTGAGCTCGTTGCACTCCAGGATGATCTCGAGAAGCCTCGAGCATCCCTTTCCTCTCCATCTCGTCATTGCGCCAGAAGCTCCTGCAGATGGTCGTCTATGACGCGCGACAGCCTGCGCTCGATGTTGAGCTCGTATCCCTCACTGTGGAGTATAACCTCGCCGCCGCGCCTTGCATATATCCGTATCACTGGGAGCTCCACGCCGCTCTCGCCGATGGCGTCAATAAGCTCCGGCCCGTTCTGGCCGGCGCGGTCGAGCGACGCGGCAACACCGTCCAGGTACTCACGGGGAACGTACCTCGACAGCTCGACGCCCGCGTACTCGGTCCCGCCGCAGCCTCCGAGTGCCAGCGCGCATGCGGCCGCGAGGATGGACAGCAGCGCTGAGAACGAACGTGCTCTCATGGGCCCGCGTTCCCCTCGCTGCCTTCTCTGTCCGCGGCGTCTCGAAGCCCTAGCACGTCGAGCATGTCGTAGAGCCCCGGCTCGCTGACAGCGGCGAAGCGCGCGGCGCGGACGGCCCCGACCGCGAAGGCCTCTCTCGAGAGAGCCACGTGCTCCAGAGCCAGTGTCTCGAGGCTCGACAGGAAGTAGATCGTGTGGCGTCCGGCTATCGATCCCCCGCGCACTGAATGGACGCCTATCTCACCGCGGTTCCGGACGGCGTTCGGCCCGGATCTTCCGCTCACAACAACGGCATCGCTGTTCTTCCCCCGCGCCCGCGCCAGAATGTCGGCCGCCGCCAGCGCCGTGCCGCTCGGAGCGTCCCGCTTGCCCCGGTGGTGTGCCTCGACGATCTCGATGTCGAAATCCTCACCGAGCGCAGCGGCGGCGCGCCCGAGCAGGGCGAAGAGGACGTTGGCGCCGACACTGGTGTTGGACGCGAGCACGACGGCGGCCCGGGACGACGCGGCTCGGACGATATCGGTCTGCGTCTCGGTGAGTCCGGTCGTGGCGACGACGAGCCCTGTCCCTGCCGCCGCTGCGAACTCCGCACAGAGCCTGGACTGCTCCGGTACCGAGAAGTCCACGAGAACGTCGAACGCGTCCGGGTCGAGGTCCGACAGTGCTCCCACGACGAGCCCGTCCGGAGAGCCCGCGCCGCAGACATCAACGACCTTCCGCCCGACGGATGCGTGACCACTCGCCTCCACGCCGCCTACGAGTTCCACACCATCCGCGGCCGCGAGTTCCTTCGCAACGAGCATACCCGTGCGGCCACAGATGCCGCTTACGACAGTACGTACCACATGGCCTCCAAGATTGGCTGCGTGGAGCGGCCGATCGCTGCGAGCCTTCGCGTGATCGATGAATTATGCGGATTGTTCTGCCGTGTGGACGCCCAAGTCAAGGGCAAAAACGGAATGCTGCCTTGCTGAGACGGCTGCTCCGCGGGGCCGCGGCGGCAGCTAAGCGTCGTCTCCCGCGTGCTGCTCCGCGAAGGAGTCGAGCGTCTCGCGGACCGCGCGCGATATCTCGTGAGGACCGAAGGGCTTCTGAAGGTAGGTCGACGCGCAGCTGGAGAGCTTGTCGACATCCTTCTCCTCGGGGAACCCGCTCATCACGATGAGTGGGACATCGAATCCCTCGTCGGTCAGATGTTCCCACATATCTCTGCCGCTCATCTCGGGCATGACCACGTCGGTCACGACCAGAGAGATGTGCTCCGCCCGTCTCGCTTCCTCGATGGCCTCGCGGCCGTTCTCGGCAACCACGACCTTGTACCCGCTGGTCTCGAGGGCCTCGCGGACCAGCGCTCTGACGCCGGCGTCGTCCTCAACCACCAGAATGGTCTCGTTCCTGCCGGAGGACGAGCAGGCGGACTTCTTGTTCTCGACCTTCTCGCCTTCCAGAGGCCTGACGGGCAAGTAGATGCTGAACGCAGTGCCCTTGCCGACGTGGCTCTCGACGTCGATGAATCCCCCATGACGGCGCGCGACGCTGAACGCTATCGACAAGCCCAGGCCGGTTCCTCGGCCTGCGTCCTTGGTGGTGAAAAACGGCTCGAAGATGCGTTCCTTCGTCTCGTCGTCCATGCCGATCCCGGTATCGGCGATCTCGAGCACCTGGCAGAGCTCGATGCCCGGGATAGTGAAGCGGCGCGCGAGCGGCCCCACCGTGGGCATCTGCCGCGTCGTTATCGTAATCGTCCCGCCGTCGGGCATCGCGTCCCTCGCGTTGATAGCGAGGTTCATGATCAGCTGGTTGATCTGCTGCACGTCTCCGACGATGGTATCCATGTCGGACCCGGTGTCGAACTCGACCGAGATCTTCTCACCCAGCATCCGACCCACGAGCTTCATCGTCTCCGTGACTGTCTCGTTGAGGTTGACCGGGCCGGTCTTAGCGGTATCACGCCTGCTGAACGTCAGAAGCTGGCGCGTCAGCGCGGCAGCACGCTCGCTGGCCATGACGATCTCGTTCAGTCCCGGAAGCTCCCTGTATTCCTCGGGCAACTTGGACATCAAGAGCTGCGCGTAGCCCTGGATGGTGGTGAGCAGGTTGTTGAAGTCGTGGGCGACGCCTCCAGCGAGCTGGCCGACGGCCTCCATCTTCTTCGAATGGTGATACTCGCCCTCGAGCTGAGTCCGCTCCTCGATCTCGCGCTCACGCGACAGAGCTCCCGATATGAGGCCTGCGACGACCTCGAGGAGCTGCTTGTCCTCCGTGCTCCAGGGCTTCCCTGACTTGCAGCGCTCGAAGCTGGTCCACCCGACGACCGCTCCCTGCACATTCGTGGGGATCAGGAGAAGTGAGCGGATTCCGTCGGCGGTGAACGGTGCCGCTTCCTCCGGCGAGAGCTGCCGGACGTCGTCGATCTGAACGGTGCTGCCGCTCGCCATGGCGTCGCGCCACCTCGGGACCTCCTCGGGCGCGAACGCGGACGTCTCGGTCCTGATCTCGTGTATCTCGCCGGGGCGCCACTCGTGGGTGACCTCTCCGATCCGTTCCCCCGCTTGTCTCTGAAGCAGCCGCACTCTGTCGAGCGACCACCCGCGCCCCACGCGTGCCAGCACGTCGTTCAGGTGCGCCGCAGGGGCGTCGTAATCCTGAAGCAGAATGGACGAGATCTTGTTGAGAAGCGACTCGTGCACCACCTGACGCTCGAGAGCCTCTCGCGCGAGCAGGTTCATTCTGTCGACCCACAGGATGGCGCACATCGAGA
>DAOWCM010000277.1 GCA_030639555.1 Candidatus Eiseniibacteriota bacterium
AGCTACGTCAAGGACTGCCCGGCGACGAGCGAGATCTGGAACTTCGGTATGTACCTCTGGCTCGAGGACTGCACCACGCCGACCGAAGACGCGACTTGGGGCGCCATTAAGGCCATGTATCAGTAGTTCGGATCCGCGAGCGCAAAGCCCGCGATGTGCCTGGAACGAGTCCTCGTACTGCGGTGCGGGGACTCGTCAGATGAACCAGGGTAGCGTGGTGGCGCTCCACCAACAGGAACGACGATACAGATGATCTTTCGAAGCTGGAGGCGTGCGGGGCGCTCCGCGGCTTGGATGCTCATCACTGTCCTCCTTGCAGGCGCAATCGGCAGCACCTTGTTTGCGGCAGCGGCCCAGGCAGAGCCGCGGGCGCCTGCACCAACGACCATAGTGCTCACGAGCGCGGATACCCACCAAGCTGGCGCCGCCAACGCGCGCCAGCTTTTGTCGTGCCTGGCCCAACGGAATGACGAGTCCGACGGCGTATCGAGAAGGCTCGTTGCGCTGCCCGACTGCGACGGTGCGATAGTGGAAACCGTCGTTCTCTCGAGCCTCCGCCTGTCACAGGACGAGGCCTCGGAATTCGCATGGGTACAGGACATCGTCAAGATCAGGGAGCAGACGGTCGCCGTGGTCGCCATCGACTCAGACGCTCTTCGCTCCGAGCAGGCACGGCTGGACCTTTCAGGAAGCATCGAGATCGTCGTCGCTCCCGAGGGAGCGCGTGGCCCGGTCTCGAAGAACACCGGTCCCTTCACGGGCGTCTGCGAGAGCGCGATTCTCAACTACGATGCGTCCGGCAGTGAGGCCCCGGTGTGGTCGCCTCCCTCGTCCGCCGCGAAGCGTCGCGGTGGCGTCACCTACTGCTACTCGGTAGAGGACTGCGCGTCGGCCGGCATCGACGTGCTTATCGTCGTCGCAGATGAGCTTCACGACGCGCCGGTTCTGCAGGCGTTCGCGAACCACCACTCGTCGTACCTGGGGCTCAGCGTCGGCGTCGTGGGCACCTCCGCTCTGGCGGAACTCGCTCCTGAGACTCTGCGCGCGTTCATCCAGGACGTGTACGAAACACAGTCGGCGGCGCATTTCGGGGACGGGCACCTGGGCTTCGTCATCCTCGTGGGCGACGCCTACGCCGACGACAACACGACGGTGATGATCCCTACTTACGATGGCTACGGTGGGACCGAGGTGGCGTCCGACCACTACTACGCGTGCGTCAGCGGAGATGATGACTTCGAGGACGTCATGATAGGTCGCCTCTCGGTTGGCAACGTGAACGAGCTGATCACCGTCGTCGGCAAGTGCGCGAACTACATGCCTCTTCCCGGTGGAGAGCCGTGGACCGAGAGCACTCTCCTTGTCGCGGGGCTCTTCTACACGATCAGGGACGACTACGTCACGCTGTTCGACGAGTACGAGGAACTCATGCCGGACGGCTGGTCGGTCGACCGAATCTACAGACACGACTACGCGAACGACCACCTCTGCTCCCTGGATGTGATTGAGGCCTTCAACGAGGGCCACCTGATAATCAACTACGCGGGAGACGGATGGATCTCGTCCTGGCATCGGGTGCTCGACACCACGGACATCCCGCTCATGAACAACGGCAACCGTCTTCCCATCGTGCTGTCGATGGCGTGTATGACCGGGTGGTACGACAACACGACGGAGATCGGCCCGAACGGCTCCTACGACTGCTTCGCCGAGCAGATAGTCAACACATCCGGAAGGGGCGCCATCGCGTGCCTGGCGTCACCGCGCGCCAGCGACGGCGGCATGTTCCGGACGCTGACCAAGAGCATTTACCGCGCCGTGTTCACCGAGAACAGCGTCTTCCTCGGCGAGGCCGTGGCCCTCGCGAAGCTCCTGCACCTTCAGGACGGTGGGAGCGTCGACTACGCGCGCCACTTCAACCTCTTCGGTGACCCGGCGCTCATCTACAGATGGGACACGGTACCGTCCGGCAGGTCTGAACTCGTCGTGAGACCGCACGAGGTTGTGACAACTCCTGAGCTTCCGGCGATCGGCGACAATCTGACGGTCGAGATGACCGTGAGGAACACAAGCACCCTGATGGCCACGGACGTGCTGCTCCGCGTGACGGACGTCTCTGCAGCGGGTTCCTATTCCCAGGACATCATCATCCCCTCGATCAGCGACTGGTCGTTCGAGACCACGACGGCCGTGATTCCCGCGCTCTCCGCCGGGTGGCACATACTCGACGTCACGGTCGATCCGGACGGAACTATCGACGAGATAGACGAGGACAACAACACGGTTGCCCTTGATATCTACGTCTATCCGCACGTGGTCGGGTTCCCGGCGGACGCGGGCACCGATGCACATGGGCCCTGCATTGCGCGCCTCAACGGAACAGAAACATACATCCTCCTCATGGAAGGCGAGGCGGTCGTTCGCGCGCTCAGCCCGTCCGGCCATACCGTGTGGGTCACCGACCCGGCGACGGCCGCAGCCGACTACGGCGCGGAGATCACCCCGGCCGTGGGAGATCTCGACAACGACGGCACGAATGAGGTCGTCGCCACCAGACGGATGGGGCTCTCGGCGTTCGATTCCGAGGGGCAGGTCGTCTGGGACATCATCACGGACGACCCGGTCGGCTCCCCCGTGCTGGCCGACGCGGACGCGGACGGTGATCTCGACGTGCTTGTGGCAACGAAGATGTTCTTCGGAGGAGGGTCGAAGATCATCGCGGTCGACGAGAGCGGGGCGCTGATCTGGTCCTACTCGCTGCCCTCGGGTGACTCGGCCAGCGCGACCCCCGCGGTCGGCGACTTCAATCTGGACGGAGTCACCGACTTCGTCTTCGGTACGTTCGGAGGGAAGGTGGGCGCCGCTTCGTGCTCGCAGGCCCCGCCGGTCGACCTGTGGCCTGCCGTCCAGTTGGGCGCCGATGCCATCAGCGTTCTGGGACTGGCCGACCTCGATGACGACGGTATGCTCGAGATCGTCGCCGTCGGTGGCAGCGTGTACAGCCTCAACGCCGAGGACGGCACCGAGAGCTGGACAGCCGCCCTGGACACTACCGCGGTGGCGCTGGCCATCGGTGATATCGACTCCAATGGAGTCGCTGACGTTGTGACCGGGACCGCGGCAGGAACGATCTACGCGCTCAAGAACGGCGTCGAGGCCTGGAGTTCCCCGCTGTCCTCGAGACCCACGGCTTCTATCGCCGTCGCTGACCTGAGGGGCGACACCGAGATGGAGATCGTCGTTCTGACGGAAGATGGCCTCCTGCACATGCTCGACTCGGACGGTGACTGCCGTGTGCCGCCCGTTCCCGTACCGGGTGCCGGGTGCGCCTCCCCGTTCGTCGCCGACCTTACGGGTGACGGAGCTCTGGAGGCATGCGTGTCGTCGTGCGAGGGACAGGTCTTCGCGTTCGAGTTCAACGGAGCTGCCTTCGAGCCCGCCGTGGAGTGGCAGGGTCCCGGGGGTAATCCCGCAAGGACCGGGATCCTGGTTCAGCCCTTCGCGGGCAGCATAGCCGAGGGCGCAACGCTGTTCGGAAGGTACTTCATCACCGGTGACGTCACCATCGAACAGGG